>CANRHG010000073.1 GCA_947630385.1 uncultured Eubacteriaceae bacterium | reverse complement strand
CTGGTGAATAGCCGCCTTAAAGTCATGCCCATTTTTAGGGGAGGCTAAATAGTAACAGAAAAGAAGAGATTAGAGAAGGAATTAAAATTGAACGAAAACTCTAAAACCAAATAGAGAGACTAAAGCTTTTACGTATAAAGATACAGATTTAACGAACGAAGTTTTTGCTAATAAAGTTCTCAAAAGAAGCACGTTGTAAATTCAGAATAGAGGTTATCAAATCATGTCCATGAATCAATTTAAAGATAAAGCTGTTCTAACTGATATCTCAGGATCGAAAATTCTTATTTCGCTAAATTCGGATGTATCGTATGACAGTAAAATATCGTCTTACCAACTTAAGAATTTCTCTTTCAGGCTTCTAAGTTCAATTTATCATTCACAAACTCATAAGGAATTATCGGATTTAGATTTAATTTCTTTAAAGTTAGCCGATGAAAACGGATACTTGACAAATGCGGGTGCCTTATTAGCCGATATTTCTCCGATTCGATATTCCCGTTTATTTTGCACGCGTTGGTATGGACTTAGTAAAGCTTCAGGCGTGATGGATGCTTTGGACGACAAAGAATACAGCGGTTCTTTGGTGGCCCTTCTACAAGATGGTTTAAGTTTTATTAGAAACAATACAAACCTACTTTGGGAAAAGACCAAAGAAGATGAAATTGAAAGACCTGAATATCCTAAGCTTGCTGTACAGGAAGCTCTAGTTAATGCACTCGTTCATAGAGATTATCAAGATCCTGGGAGCGAAGTCCACATTGATATTTTTGATGACCGGTTGGAAATTTATAACCCTGGAGGCATGAATGATGGTTCCATCGTTCAAGAGCTAGACACAAATTATGTCGTTTCTAAATTACGCAATCCAATAATAGCCAATATCTTTCAATGCTTACATTTTATGGAACTTCGAGGAAGCGGTCTAAAAAAAATTAAAGATGCTTATTGCGTTAATTATCGAAGCGAAAAAGAACCGCTTTTTAGGTCGACTCCCACTTCTTTTTTTGTTACGCTCCCTAATCTAAATTATGATATTAAATAAACGACGTTTAATTGAGATTATAAATCGTAATTTATAAGATTTGTGGTTATCTCTCGAACTTTTTAAACGATTCAGGAAAGCTACGTTTCCAAACCCGTTTTGCTGTACCGATTAAGATGGTTTTAGGAATAAATTTTTTCTTCTGCTTACTTCAAGATTGTTGATAGTATATTAAAATCGTACCTGAATTCTTTTTTAGAATTATTTATTCTAATGACATTGGAGGAAACCTTCTTTGAATTATAATGATTTATACACTAGATTAATTCAAGATTACGAAAAGAATAAAGATAAATTAATGAAGGAAGCTGAAGATGATGTTAAACTAATGACCTGGATCGCTTGGGGTGTCGAAGTATTATTTAAAGAAAAAAGGCCAAAAGAGGTGTTTAATTACATGAAAGACCCGGATCTAAGCGAATTAAGAAATTTGATTCGTCCGCAGCGCAATGAGTTAAAAGATCTTTCAGGCCACGGTTTCGAATTAGATACTCTCGTAGCTATCTATAGTGCTAATAATCAGTTCCAGTCATTTTTAAATGTGGAAAATCAAATCAGTTATAATGAAGAAGAAGTTCGTAATCGTAGTTTAGCGTATTTATGTGCTTTACAGTTTAATCTTAATCGATATTTTGATAAACATAATTACAAGAATATGCAAGAAAGCAATTCGGTTTGGATTTTACCTAACGCTTTTGGCAAATCAAATCTTATTGAAAATCATAAATTTCAGGACATTTATACTTCTTTTAATGCTGAAATTAGAAATGATTCTGAACTCGAGGAATCTGAAGGAAACGTAGATAAACTCAATGCTTATTATTTCTTTTTAGGACCCCCTGACAAAATCATCTTTGAAGATTTGAATGATGAAAGTTTGTTAAAACAAGCAATTTTATTATATCTTCTTGATGGGATGTTTGGTTTTGGGATTCCAAACGAAAAACGCTTTGAAATCTTAGACTTATTTTATTTAACTAATAGCTCCAATATAGTAAGAGAGGTGGAAAAAATGGCCCAAATGTTTAAAACTATTGATGACGTAGCTATTCACATGTTCGGAAAACCTTATTCTGAAGTTGAAGCAGATCTGTCAAATATGAGAACTGAAATTAAAGAACTTAAACAGGATAATACTGAAATGGCTGATGAATTAAAAGATGCGTTAGAAGAAATCGAAAGCCTTAAAGCCAAATTAAAAAAGTACGAGAAATAAAGTACTAACCCGTTAATTGATATTAAAAAGTATTAATTCAATATAAAAAGTTTCGTTTGATAGCGAAACCAAATTTATACGGCTTTAGGGAAATTCTGTAAGTACGAAGATAAGCGGAGAGGTGTGTTGACCTTTCCGCTTTTTTCGTCATTTATAAAAAACTTAAAATAAGGGATTGATGATAAACTAGAGAAAATAAAGGAAAACATGAATCTTGAAACGTCTTATGAGAGTCCCTTAGGAAAGATGCGGCTTCGTTCAGTTGATGACGATTTAATCGGCCTTTGGATTGAAGGAACAAAGCATTTTCTGGGTAAAACAAAAAAGATGACTTTTAGCCAAGGAGAGTCGGCTGTATCAACGCAGACAAAATTCTTCTTGGATGATTATTTTAACAAAAAAAATCCAGACCCTTTTTTGATACCTTTATCCCCTATCGGGACAAGCTTTCAACAAAAGGTCTGGAAAGCAATCAGAGAAATTCCTTACGCCACTGTTGGTAGCTATTATGATTTAGCCAAAAAGATCGGTACCCGTGGCTTTCAGGCCGTCGGTAGTGCGGTTGGGTATAACCCCATTTTGATCTTAATACCGTGTCACCGCGTTTTTAACAAAAATGGAAACTTAGGTGGTTTTGCCGGTGGCTTAGACAGAAAAAAGTTTTTACTCCGTCTAGAGTTTGGTGAAGCGTAAGACGACCGGTGTTACGTTGTCGAATCCGCCGTTTTTAAGGGCCTCTTGTACTAGAGCTTTTGCAGGATCCTCACTGGTTTCGATCAACATTTTTATTACGGCCGGTGGGACCATATCGTGGAGGCCATCGCTGCAAAGAAGAACCCACATCCGGTCTAAGGCTTTTACGGTAGGACAAGCCGCGACTTGTTCGTAGTCGGTGATGGGATTGTCGCCCAAAAAGTGTGTGAGCATATGGTGCTCCGGACTTTTTTCGGCTTCTTCAATCGTCTTTTCGCCGTTTTTGACCCGTTCCATAGCAACCGTATGATCTTCGGTCAGTTGATACATCGAGTCTTCATAGCCCAGGTAGATACGGCTATCACCTAAATAAAAAGGATAGATCTTTTGATCACGAATCAACACGGATACGAAGGTCGTACCACCTTTAGAATAATACGTACTATTTAATTCTTTACAGATGCGATCGTTTGCAAGCGTAGCGTAAGCGCAAAACGTGTCGTATAAGTCTTCGGTAGTTGAATTTAAGATCTTTTCACGAAATTCGTTTAAAGTCTTACAGGCGATTTCAGATGAGATGGCTCCGCCGATTTCACCACCCAGACCGTCAAACACGCCGTATAATTGTGGGGTTTTCGCGCTTTCTACAAAAGAATACGCATCGTCTCTGTCTTTTGTTCGCATGAAACGACCGTCCAGATAGAAATTATCCTGATTTTCCTGACGGATGTTTCCGATGTCACTGGCTCCGAAAACCTCTACGTTTAAATCTATTTTATCGTTCATTTTTAACTCAGTTTTTGTTAATTATACCAAATGACAACTAAAAATATGACAGGATTAACCTCGCAAGAGGTAAAAATTCGTACCGAAAACGGTCAAATCAATCATTACAACGAACATAAGACAAAAACCGTCGCAGAAATCATTCGAGAAAACGTATTCACTTTCTTTAACATGGTCAACTTCATTTTGGCCTTTTTGCTCATCCTGGTCGGTTCTTACCGTAACTTACTTTTTATGGGTGTCGTTTTATCGAACATGTTTATCGGTATCTTTCAGGAACTAAAGGCCAAAACGACGATCGACAGACTCTCCCTCTTGACGCGCTCGGGGGTTAGAGTGATCCGTGACGGTATCGAGCAAAACATCCCGGACAACCGACTCGTCCTCGACGATGTCATCATTCTGTCCGCCGGTCAACAGATCCCGGTAGACTCCGAACTCTTGGACGAAGAGCTGGAAGTAAACGAATCCCTTCTTACGGGAGAAAGTCGGCCGGTATTTAAAAAGAAGGGAGATTCTCTTTATTCCGGAAGCTTTGTCGTAAGCGGAAGAGCTAAAGCCGTCGTAAAAAAGGTCGGGAAAGAAAACTACGTCGAAGAACTGACGATCAAAGCCAAGTCTTACAAAAGAGGCCGCTCCGAGATCCAGGACTCCCTCGACGTCCTCATACGTTTTATTTCTTTTAGTCTGATCCCGATCGGAATTTTACTGTTTAGTAAAGAATACTTTTTACAACACAGCACGATTACAAACGCGGTCGAAACGACTTCAGGAGCTCTGATCGCGCTTATTCCTTCGGGGCTTATCCTTCTAACCAGCATGGTCTTTGCGCTTAGCGTGATCAAACTGGCAAGACATAAGACCCTCGTACAGAACATGGCCTCAGCCGAAACCCTCGCCCGAATCGACGTACTCTGCCTGGATAAGACCGGTACGATCACCGAAGGAAAAATCTCCCTCAATACGTTCTATCCGGATAAAAAATCAAGTAAAGAAGAGATGGAGACGGCGCTGACCTACCTTAGCCAAGGGGTCACGGACTCCAATGAAACGATAACCGCGGTCAGGGATTATCTGGGAGATAGAGAAAAACTTAAAGGAAAACTTATAAAAACCGTTCCTTTTTCTTCGGACCGGAAATATAGCGGGGTAGAATATGAGATCGACGGGAAATTCGTAAGTTACGTTTTTGGTGCGCCGAATTTTGTACTAAAAGAGCCGGACAAGTGGATCGATGAACTTTTGGCTCAGGGAAGCCGGGTATTGGTTCTTGCCAAAAGCGACGAACCTTTCGACTGCCAAAACCTCCCAAAAAATCTTGAAGCTCTTGGTTATATCGCCTTTTCGGACGCTATCCGTAAAGAGGCACCGGAAATTATCGATTACCTAGAACAGCAGGGAGTAAAGATCAAAGTTATCTCCGGAGACGACGCGCAAACGGTCTCAGCTATTGCCAAAAAAGCGGGGCTCGATACGGCCGAAAACTTTATCGACGCGACGACCTTGATCGACGACGAAGACATCGATGAAAACATCGAAAAGTACGACGTGTTCGGAAGGGTCACGCCCGAACAAAAACAGGAATTCGTCAAAGCCCTTAAAAGTCACGGCCATTCGGTGGCTATGACCGGCGACGGCGTAAACGACGTTCTTGCCCTGCAAGAAGCCAATACGAGTATTGCCATGGCTTCGGGAAGTGAAGCCTCAAGAGCGGTCGCGGATTTGGTCTTACTCGACTCAAACTTTGCCTCGATCCCGAAAATCATCGCAGAAGGTCGACAACAGATCAATAACTTGCAGCGGAGTTCCTCTCTTTATCTGTCTAAAACCATCTTTTCGGTCCTGGCTACGTTCCTGTTCTTGATCTTTCCGGTCTCGTATCCGTTTCAGCCGATACAGCTGACCTTGATCAATACCGTAACCATCGGTATTCCTTCCTTTATTCTGGCAATCGAGCCGAACAACGATAGGGTTAAAGGACGTTTTTTTACGAACATCATGCGCTACGCGATCCCCGCGGGACTCTCGATCTTCATAGGGGTTTTCGTCTGCGTTCTTTCGTACCTGCTCTTTGGTCTTGACTACTATGAAATGAGTACGCTGTGCGTTTATCTTTATACGATCGGAGGGTTGGCTTTAATAATTTATCTATCCATCCCGCTTAACGTACTACGAACTGCCATGCTTGCGGTGGTTTCCGCCATTTTTATAGTCGCGGTGGTCTTTTTTCCAGGCTTTTTCTACCTGGTTAGTCTCCCGATTATCGGCTGGTCGGTCTTTTTCTACGTCGCGGTCTTAGAAGTCTATCTTTATACGTTTCTTAACCGGGAAAAACGGGCAAAAAAATACGCCCAGATCTTTACCGATAAAATCTTTAAGATCGTAAGGCGTTTAAAACGGTCTCCTGCGCAAAGCTCTTAAGAGTTCGCTAAGACTAGGTACCGATAAATCGGCGTCGTTACTGTTTTTATCACTGATCCAACAGGTCTTGAATCCGAAGCCCTTGCCGCCCCTTATATCGGCGTTTAAGGAATCTCCGATAACCAAGACCTCTTCTTTTTTAGGTCGGCCCAGTTTCTCGTAGACGTGCTCAAAAAACCGCTTGTCGGGTTTTGCGTAGCCTACGTCTTCAGACGTAAAAACCTCTTTAAAATAAGACAGTAAACCGGCACGTTTGAGCCGGTTTTTTTGCTCATCTAAAGAGGCATTGCTAATAATATAAAGATCGTAGGACTCGGCCAGTGTTTTAAGAACGTCCGCGGTGTCCTCATAGCAGGCACAGGAATCGTAAAGATACTTGATAAAAGTCTGTTCAAAAGCACGCCCGTCGACGTTGATATTTAAGAGCTTAAATATCGTAACAAAGCGCGTTTTGAACAATTCCTCTTTTGTGATCTCTCCGTCTTCCAGACGTTTCCAGTAATAATCGTTGACTTTTAAGAAAGTCTTTAGATAATCGGGATCGTAGAGTAGACCCCATTCCCGGAACGAATCGGCCAGGGCTCCGTCGGCACAGCGCCTAAAATCAAGGAGCGTATTGTCGACGTCAAACAATAAATATTTGATCATTTTCGTAGCCGAATGATTTCTAGATCGTCCGGAACGAAGACCGTGCCCTTATAATACTTTTTTGCTTCCTTTTTATATAGCCTTTCCCGCTTTAAGTAACTCTCGTCTTCCGTATGGACCAAGATAAGATTGTGACAGTCCATCTTCTTTGCGGTCTTAGCGGCGTACTTGACCGTCGAGTGGCCTTTCGGAAACGGCTGCATCCGGGGTTCGTCCTTGTTTAGACAAAAGGCTTCGTGGATGAGATAATCAGTCCCTTTAACGTACGGAGTTTCGCTTCCCCTAAAACGTTCGTCCCCGAGATAGCTTACGCTACAACCGCCGATATCGGCTTTAAATCCGAACTGTTCCTTTTTGTCCGAGCCGATGTCAAAGAACGTATAGTTGCTTCCGCTAAGCCCGAGGCGGATCCCATCGTTTAGTTCATGAAGGCGGATGCGCTTACCGAGCAGGTCCATAAAATTTTCCCGGTACAGCTCTTTCGAGATCACTTTTATACGCTCGATGACCTGAGCGCTACCGTAAAGGTTGAGGTCCGTATTGGTACGGCCGTAGATCATGCTGTAGCCGATGACCCGTAGCATCCAGAACAGACCGAGAAAATGATCCTGGTGCGTATGCGTGATAAAGATGTTCTTGATCGAAAGCGGATCGATCCCGAGCTGCTTGAGCTGACGGAGTACCGTCTGCCCTCCGCCACAGTCGACGAGAAGGAAGTTGTCGTAGGTCCCGATCAAAAAGCAGGTATTGTAATACTCACTGACTAGGGCGTGACCCGTACCTAAGAAGATCAAAACCGGCTCGTCTTTAAGGAGTTTCTTTAAGTATTTGGCGATGTGGCTATAATAAAAATCGAGGCTCTCCTTCTTCTTGTAGCCGTTCTTTTTGGCTTTTTTTAAGAAGTCTTCTTTGACGTCCTCGATTTTTATACATTTCTTATTCTTTAATGACTTTTTTAGAATTTTCTTTAGCTTCATTTGTTGGTTGATCCTTCTAGAGTTCCCCGAAAACGCAGCTAGAACGAAAATTTAATAAGCCTTTTGTTTATTTTCCCAGTTCGAAGAATCTCTTGGCGTTTTCGACTAAATCGTCTTCTAGGCCTTCATTATCCGATGGATTTTCCAGTCCGTTTTTGATGATCTTGCTTCTTAAGTTTAAGTCTTTATCTAAATTGCTGATGATATGTTCGCTCTTTTCCTTGCTGTTTTCCGAAACTTTGTCGACGCTTTCTAAAAAACCAATTAAGGCGTTTAGAAGCTTTTGGCTGTAGTCTTTGTCGCTGATGAGCGAAACGAACGTATCCAGTTCGTTTAGGCTGGAGTAAAAGTCCAGTTCGTCTCCGGTCAAGTCCGTTAGTTCCATCGGACTAATTTCAAAGGCCTTGGCTAACTTAGCCGTGTTGTTGTAACTTGGTTTTCTTTCGTCCCGTTCGTACTTACCTATGGAGTTTACAGGTATACCACTGAGGTCGGACAACTGCTTTTGGGTTAGTTTTCTTTCTTTTCTTAACGTCCTGATTTTTTCGTTGAGTTTCATGTTCTTTCTCTCCCTTACGGCCGGCTCGCGCCGCCCGCAATTAAGGATCCTTTCTAAAAGTTGTTCGTATTTCGTCCCTTGTCCCCTGTAATCACACCATAATCAGAATTCTTACAGAAGTTAATTATTTAAAATTAACCCTTCCCGGGAAGGACTTAGTTTATAATAAACAAAAGGTTATTTAACAATTATATCTTTTAAGTT
>CANRHG010000072.1 GCA_947630385.1 uncultured Eubacteriaceae bacterium | reverse complement strand
GACGAGGTTGGCTTTTTGGTCCAGCTCTCCCTGTTGTAAAAAAGCGTTGTTGAAGTCGATGGCGATCACGCCTTTTTTTGTATCCGTCACAACCGGAGGCTCGCTCCACTCGAAGGAGATTTGAAGATACCACCTGTTTCCTCGCTTAAGCAGGCGGATAGTAATAGGCCTTGATTTAGGGTTTTTTAAAATGGTGTAGACTTCGTCTCTAAGATAAGAAAGGTTTAGATTGTCAAACCAAAAATACTTTTCTTTTGACCTGCTTTCGTGCTCTTTTCGAAGGCGCAGGCTTAGGCTTCCGTTTTCTTTGTTGATGAACAGGCTCGCCAGCTGGTTTCCTCCGGTCTCGGCCGCTCTGCCGACGTAGAAGAGCATATGGGACTTGCTGTCCTCAAAAGCCTTCTTCCAGTCTTCGTGGGTCCTAAATTCCGTTTTTTCCAGATTAAGCCTTCTAATAATAAATCAAGGGGTTTTTAAGAAAAAAATTCCCTCCTAAAGGCTTTACAGTCCGGTTCTCTGGAAACGAAACTAAGTTTCGTATCCTACCCAGAAGACCGGCCTCTAGAGTCTTCTTCCTGGCTAGCTAAATATTCATTGACACGGCCGTAATAGACCCGTAAGAACTTTGCTGCCCCGGCGATCATGTAGACGCGGTACGGCTTGTTTTCCTTACGTTTTTTGTCAAGAAAGTCATAGACGGCTGTATCCTCTTTGGGTGGATTCATCAACAACGCTTTCATAACGTTGTATAGGCTACGACGCAGGTAGGAATCTCCGCGTTTGGAGGTCTGATTGCTTTTTTTGTCAAATTGTCCGGACTGGTTCGCTCCCGGATCGATCCCGGCGTAAGCGATCAGGGCTTTTTTGTTCTTAAATCGGCGAACGTCGCCGATTTCAGCGATGAGCTGGGCGGCTAAGAGTTCGCCAACGCCCGGAAAACTCGCTACGATCTCAAACTCCGGCATCTTTTTGGCTTCGGCGATCAACAGTTTGTCGTAACCGTCGGCCTCTTCTAAAGCCGTACGGACCCGTTTGACGGCCTTTTTGACGATTTTTCGGACCGTCGAATCCTTTTGTAGGGTCGGCCAAACGCTTTGGGCGTAGCTGTAAAGCTGGTCCGCTTTGGCCTGGGAGAATTTGTAACCCTTTTTTGAACAAAAATTTCGGTATTTTTCGCTAAAATCCTCGGGAGTCAGGGACGTGATCATCTCCGGATGCCAGAAGACGTCCAGAAAATCCACCCACTTTTCGTAGGGTTTGTAAGGACAGTTGCTGAATTGTTCGTTGATCTGTAGAAAAACGCGGTCCGTAAGCGAGATCAGACTGTTGATAACCGACTTTTTATGATCCGCCGAGAATTGTCTTTGGTGATTTAAAAGCTTTAATTCGTCGCGTTGTTGGTTTTCGGTCATGGTTTCTTTTAACCGGCTCCAATTGTATAGGCCGTATAAGGCGATTTTTTTCGCGTCCGCCTTGTCGGTCTTGACGCCGTGAAGCTCGGCGACAGAAAATTTCTTGATCACCACGGGATTGACGCAACTGACGAAGATTTTTTCGTCTTGTAAAGCTTTGACCAGGGGCGCGGCGTAGTTTCCCGTTTCTTCACAGACGACTCGGACTTGTTCGTCTCTAAGGGCCAGAAAACGGGCGAATTCGGCCAGACCGGCTTGATCATGACGGACTTCGAATATTTCTACTTTTTTTTGGTCGTCTCGGATCAAAGCAACCGTGCTTTTTCCTTTGGAGATATCTACTCCAACCGATAGTCGCATAGACTTAAGTTCCTTTCGTTATAATTGGTACACCAGCTTGACCTACTACGGCACAAGTTATTAAACACGAACGCGTCTTTTGACGGCTAAACCTTCTAAAATCGGGCCTCTGTAGAAAGGGGGCTGGAAAACAGGCTTAATCACGAGCGTACCGTAAGACGGCAGCTCAAACTGCTTTACGTCAGCCAATATGAACACTCCCATTCTAACAGATTTAAAGTAGTCGGTGAAAGCGACGGGGCTGGCTGCTCCGTTCTTATAGAATTGACAAAGTCGAAATGCGCAACTATGTTTCTATTTTTGCTTTCGGCGGCGTCTTATGAATTGATAGAAGATTATTGAACCTGTCGTTCAATAATCTCTATATTTATATTGTAATAACTGCTTTTCTTCCCTTACCCAATTTTTAAATTTAACTTTTTCACAATTTTGTAGGCTTTTAACGATTTTTCGATTAAGGGAAATTACGACCAATTAGTTAAGGTCCCAATAACTTATTGAACAGGAGCAATTCGTATTATTTTCAGATCTAATAAGAACGCTAGTTAAGCAGTTATCCATATAGCAAAAATATGATCAGTTTGTAAAAGAAACTTCATTTTTAATTCTTCACATTTATGTTAATCTTGAAACAAAATTTAAGGAGATACAGATGGAAAAAATATTTTCACCTATTCGTATTGGAGATTTAGAACTCAAAAACCGAGTCATCATGGCACCGATGGAAAACGGAATGGCTGAACTCGGGACCGGCGAAGTTACTGATCGAATTATTGCTTTTTTTATCGAGAGGGCGGACAACGGCGTCGCTATGATCATGCCAGGTAGTATTGGTATCTCACCTGAAGGAAGAGGTCTGCCGACGCAACTGTCTTTATATGACGAATCTCACATAAAAGGACATAAACGTTTGGTCGATACTTTGCACGAATATGGGACAAAAGTAGGGGCTCAACTTTATCATGCCGGTAGACAGGCAAGCGAAGCTATTACTGGACTCGACCCACTGGCTCCAACTGCTATACCCTGCGCGATCCTCGGTAATCATCCAAAAGAAATAACAAAAGAACAGATGGAGGAGATCAAAGATAAGTTTGTAAAAGCTGCTCGGTGGAGCATTGACGCCGGATACGATTTAATTGAAGTTCACTTTGCTCACGGCTATCTTCTGCATTCATTTATGTCGCCTCATACTAATAAAAGAGACGACGAATATGGAGGTAGTTTCGAAAACCGCGTTAAATATCCTATGGAAGTTTTAAAAGCGGTTATCGATGAAGTTAACGGTGAAGTCCCAGTTCAAATCAGAGTGAGCGTAGACGAGTACGTTGACGATGGGATGCACTTTGATGAAGTAAAAGAAGTTTGTAAATTAGCAGAGGAAGCAGGAGTCGACAGCATTTCTCTTTCAGCTGGTTGTTACGACGCTGTTGATTACGCTATCCAACCGATGTATATTCCGCAAGGGTTTATCGTGCCTTTTGCCGAAAAGTTAAAAAAAAAGTCAGCGTTCCTGTGATAGTGGCTGCTCGCCTTAATAATGCCGAACTCATTCAAGATATCGTAAATGAAGATAAAGCTGATATTGTTGCCGTTGGAAGAGGTCTAATAGCCGATCCTGAACTGATCACTAAAATAGAAAACGGTGATCTTGAAAATATTCGCTACTGTATTGCTTGTAACCAAGGTTGTATTGACCGTGTCCTGGGAGGAATGCACGCGCATTGTTTGGTTAATCCAGTAGCAGGTGAAGAAGAAAGTAGAAAACTTAGTAAAATAGATTCGGATAAAACAATTGCTGTTATTGGTGGTGGTCCGGCGGGATTACAGGCGGCTATAACGGCCAAAGATCGCGGCTATAATGTTAATCTTTATACAAATGAAGATCTAGGTGGAAAACTTAAGACGGTTGCTGTTCCACCAGAAAAAGAATCTTTTTTAATCTTCCTCGATTATCTAGAAAATCAGGTAAACAAGAGAAACATCCCTGTGATCAAAAAAGAAGTTAAAAATTTCGAGGACATTGAAGGAGATGCTGTAATCATCGCTACAGGGTCCATTCAAAATGTTCCACCAATTCCAGGTATTGATAATAAAAATGTCGTTTACGCCGATTATACCGAAGTTTTAACTATGCCGAAACTTTTCGTAATCGTTAGTAATTTCTTAAGACTTTCAAAAATTCTTCGGCATAGTTTTTCTGAAAAAAATTCTCCTTTTCCGATTAACCTTCGGTATTCTTAAACCAAGGAGATTTGTAGAATGAATAACAAAATTTCCATTATTCCAATGATAGAAAAGCACCTTGATCATCTTGAAGTTCGTCTCAAAGAATTTTACGCTGGTAGTGACCGTAAACAAGATCCTTTGTTTTACACTGATCTCAACGGTTCAAAAAGCGAGCTCTCTTCGGATACGTTTGTAAAAATGATTAAAATACGCATGACAATGTTAGAAATAGGGTCAGATAGTGCCACAAAACATTCACTGTCAAGAGCGGTTCGAAAAACGCGTGTTATGGATCAATACCGTAATGGGGCTTCGCTGACACATCCAGTAGCTTCTTGGTCATGAAATTATTTCTACAACCAGCGGTTTTTACGCTTTTGCTACGCTTAAAGTATTTACGCTAACGTTAGAAACTGCTAAAGAGAACGATGTTGTTAAATCCTGGGAAGGTTATACCATTTTCAATTGGTTTTATAAACTTTAAACAAAAACTATGCCGAAGAAATTTTTAAAATCTCTGAAAAATACGGATGATTGGAAAAAGTTTCGGTATAGTTAAAACTTCGGTATAATCGGCGCTATTCCGAATTCAGTATAGCTTCGAAGATGTCTTAAATGGCCTTAAGAAAGTAGAAGCACCGGCAGTTGTTATTGGCGCGGGTCTTGTAGGGACTGAAACCTGTAAATATCTCGGTAGTAAAGGAATAAAACCGATTACACTGGTTGAAATGAAAGACAATATAGCCGAAGGTATTGGTGCAACTTTTGTCGGACACATGTACGAAAAATTAAACGAATATGACGTTAAAATCATTACTTCTGCGACAGTCAAAGATATCACACCTGACAGTGTAGTTTTGGAGGATGGAACGCTTAAAGCTAAAACTGTTGTAATAGCCACAGGTTATAAACCGGTCAATGAATTAATTGAGATCTTTAAAGATAAGATTCCTGTATCTGTCATTGGAGATGCCAATCAACCACGAAGAATTTTAGACGCGACGGAAGAGGCGTATATAGCTGCAAACGAGATCTAGTTAAAAAGGCATGATCAAACTTTACTTTGGTCGCGTCTTACTTTTTAAAGCTATCCGTGAGCGTAAAAACAAGAAAGGATCTAGGGAAATAATCTCTCTAGATCCTTTTTCATCAAATCTCTCTTCTTTTAAAAATGTTTACGGTGATCAAATAGGAAATAACAAGATACAAAGACGTAAAGATCAATTCACCGATAAGCAGTCCTCTTTCACTTAAATTAAGGATAAAAGAAAAATTTAAAGACAGAGTTTGAGCTGTAAAAAGTAATATAAGCGTTACGAAAATGACAATAATCGAAGCAAGCGTGAGTTTGTCGAGTCCAAAGCAAAAGCATAGATCAACGGTCGTACAGCACATTATCAGGACCAGGCTAAAACCGGTCACTAGAATTAAGAAAGAGATATTCTCTGGAAAATTTACGTCCGTAGAACTCCCAAAAAAATAGCCAGAAAGAAAGTAAATTCCCACACTTATACTTATCGAAATCAGAGCTGATAGAAAGATAACGATGTATTTATTAAGAATGATCGCGCTTTTTTTGACCGGTAAGATCGCCGCGTATTTTATCCAATTTGATTTGTAATCGGCTTTAAGAGAGGACTCAGTAATTCCGTAAGTAAAGACAAAGCACGAAAGAACGGAAGCGGAGGCCCAACCGATCGACCGGCTAAAGAGCATCGAATAAATTACAGCAATGATCCCAAGCACCCAAATCGAGCTTTTTAAACTGTAATAATCTTCAATTAATAAGCTTTTCATATTTTTCACCTCTAACCAGAAATTTAAAGATCTGCTCAACCGATACCGGTTCGGTCTTAATCGGATATTCCTGCTCAAATGCTTCTTTGTTTTGAATCAAAACTTCCGTATTAAACTTATGTTTTAAAAATCGGGAAACGAATCTAGGCTCAATTTTCTTTAATTCATCCCCTCTTATTTGCAAGTACCCGTAATGATCACGGATTTTTTCGATGTCTTCGTTTAAAAGAAGTTTTCCCTGATCGATCATTATAAACCGGTCCGCGATTTTTTCTAGGTGAGAAAGATCGTGCGAAGAAATAAACACACTGTTCGTCTCATCCTGCATAAAATCAAGAAGTAGGTCGAGAAACGAATCAATAAATAACGGATCGAGCCCTGAGGTTGCTTCATCGATGATCAAAAGTTTTGGTTTATGAGCCAGAGCGAGCGCGAGTTGGAGCTTGATCTTCATCCCTTTAGATAAAGTTTTGATCTTTTTTGTTTTTTCAATCCCAAAATCTCCAAGCAGTTTAAAAAACAAGTTACGGTCCCAGTTTTTATAGGAAGCGGCAAAGATCTTCTCAAGTTCCGTCGGTCTTAGATTCTCGTTAAAGTAAAGCGAATCATAAAGAACGCCGACCTTTTCTTTGATTTTTTCAAAATCTTCCTCCCAGAATTTTATCTTACCCGATTCAACGAGAAGAAGTTTTAGTAAACTGTTGATCAAGGTCGTTTTACCGGCCCCGTTCTCCCCGATAAGCCCTACGATCTCTCCTTGTGGAACCGAAAAACTTATATTTTCCAGATTAAAATCTTTAAAATTTTTGTTTAAATTCTCAACCGATATCGAGTTCATAACTATCCTTAATTATTTCAATGACATCTTCAAAGCTTATACCGGAAGCTTTAGCTTCACTCATTAAAGCGTGAATTTTTACTTTAAATTCCTCAATCTCTTTTTTACGGAGGCTTTCATCAACCTCACAAACAAACGTTCCTCTTCCAACGGCAGTTTCGATATAACCGTCATTACCCAATTCCTGATAAGCCCGCTTTACGGTAATTACACTGACCTTTAAGGATTTGGCTAAAGCGCGAATCGGTGGAAGCGTCGTTCCCGCCTTTAGTTTCTTGTTTAAAATTTGTCCCTTTATTTGCTCGTAAATCTGACGGTATATCGGAACCTCAGAACTATTCTTTAACAGGATATCCATATTGTGTATATTAAGTATACACAATTAGTACAATTACGTAAACAAGGGCGAAAAAAAAGACCACAAAATGGCCTAATTTTCGTTGACTTCAAGTCCGAGATCTCTTGAAACTTCGATGTGTTTGGTTATGGCTCGGTAGACGTTTAAATCCTGTCGACTCTCGGCGTTTTCGATCGCATCAAAAATTGCCTGGTGTTCCTTTAAAGCCTTTTGGGGCCTTCCAGGCATAGATAAACTCTCTTTAGCGGTCGTAAAAAGCCTGTAGTAAAACTGGTTGAACATTTTTATGAGTTCCGGATTATTAGAAGAACTGACTAGAATGCGGTGAAACTCCATATCGTGGTTAAGGATTGTTTCAATATCTTTTTCCTGTTCTATAGCTTCTTTCATATCCGCAATCGTTCGCTTTAATTTAATTCTTGTACTCACCCCGTCGTGGCTGTTTTTATTCGAGGCCAGATCCATCGTACAAAAAACTTCGATCGCCATTCTTATCTGATAGGTATTCCAGATATCCTCCGACGATAGCTTGTGAAGTTTAAAGCCCGTACTTGGGATGATATCGATGTAGCGGTCGTGAGACAGACGGATGAGGGCGCTCCGAAAAGGGGTCCGTGAGATCCCGAGTTCCTTTGAAAGTTTGGTCTCCGAGTAGATCTCATCCGGCTTGAACTTTCCGTTTAGTATGTTTTCCTTTAAGTAGTCGTACGCTTTTTCTTCGAGCTTCATGATTTCCTCTACTATATTTTACACAATCTCAACTAAAAATTTTGTTTCTTTTCCTTTGACCGGTATACCGGTAGCGATATAATAAAAGAAAAAGGAGTTATTTTATGTTTGTTTATTTGTCTCACCCACTCGATCCCGAAGGTTATGCCTGGCCGGGAGAACCCATTGTTGAAGTAGAACGCTGCACCGACGTCAGCGAAGAAACGCCATTTTCGAGCTTTATCTCTCACGTTCCCAACCATTGTGGGACGCATATGGACGCCCCCCGTCATTTCGTAAAAGAAGGACTTGATATCAACCAACTTCCAATCGATTATTTCACCCATAAGGATATCGCCCTTCTCGAGATCCCGAAAGGAAAAACCGAAGGCATCACCAAGGAAGATCTAGAACCGTTCGCCGACACCTTAAAAGACGTATCCTGCGTCCTCATCCGTACCGGATTTGAAAAATACCGGGATACCGACCAGGATATGTATCAAAACCACGGTCCGTATATCGCCCCTTCGGCCGGCGACTATATCACGGAAAACTTCCCGAACATCAAAGTTATCGGCATGGACTTCCTAGCGATCGGTTCGGCCGATGAAAACGTTCCCGAAGGCGAAACCCCACCGGAGTGCCACCGTCATATGCTCGGCTATTATACGGATAAATTCGTCACCGGTATTGAAGACATGCACCTTGCCGAACTCCCTGAAGACGTCGAATTTATCAGCTTCACCAACGCACCTTGGAGAATCAAGGGACTAGACAGCTCACAGGTCACCTGCATCGCGGAAATCGCGGATTAAGACGGAGCTTTAGATGAGTAAAGTTGGAATGAT
>CANRHG010000071.1 GCA_947630385.1 uncultured Eubacteriaceae bacterium | reverse complement strand
CCAGATTTCAACCCTTGGTGAACAGGGAGAGACCCTTCGGCTCGCGATCGAAGAGATCAACGCGCAGCTCAACAACTTGGCGGAAGGGATCGAGACCATCACCCAGGCCATTGCCCCGTATCTGGCTCAGCTCGAAGAGCTCGAAAACGGACTTTCGCAGATCGTCGGGGCGATCACGCAGATCGAAGACGGTCTGGCCCAGGGGCAGGCCCAGATCGATGAAAACGAGGCCCAGCTTGTAGCCACCAAAGAAGAGCTCGACGCTTCTCAACAGCAGCTCGACGAACAAAGCGTAACCCTACAAAACGCCCAGGATGAACTCAACGCCCAGATCGAAACGGCGACGGTCCAGTTTAGCGAGGCAAAAACGAAGCTGGACGAGAGCCTGGAGGCTCTGATAAAAGGACAAAACGAGCTCGACGAGCAAAAAAGGCTCGTGGGCCTGCAACTGACCCAGGCCAGCGAAGAACTCACGAGCGCGCAAAGTCAGCTTGATAGTGGTTATAGCGAGCTTAATACCCAAAGAGCCCAGGGGGAAGCCCAGCTCGCTTCGGCTCTGTCCCAACTTCAGGCCGGACAGATCGAACTGGAAGACGGAAGACGCCAGTACGAAGAAGGCTACGCCACGGGAATAGCGCAGTTAAATGACGCTCAGACTCAAATTTCCGATTCCAGAAGCCAGCTTGATACGGCCCAGGCCGAACTCAATTCCCAAAGGGTTCAGGCCGAAGACGGCTTTAGGGACGCCGAGACACAGATCGCGGACGCAAGACAGGAAGTCGACACTTTGGAGCGTGGCGACTGGTACGTCTACAGCCGCGAGGATAATCCGGGCTATACGAGTTATAAAGAAGACGTACAGCGCATCGATAACGTCGCCAACGTCTTCCCGCTGTTTTTCTTCCTAGTCGCCGCGCTCGTCGCCTTTACGACGATGACGCGCATGGTCGAAGAAGAACGCACCCAGATCGGAACGCTCTACGCGATGGGCATGAGCAAGGCCCAGATCATGAAAAAGTACATCATCTACGCGGGCTCGGCCGCCCTCATCGGCGCGACGATCGGCTGGATCTTAGGGGTGAGCTTTTTGCCGCTTCTGATCTTTACGGCTTATAACATCCTGTACGACCTGCCGGATATGATCCTTAAGATCCCGTGGGATATCGTAATCCTCGGCTACGTGGTCTCCCTGTTTTGTACGGTCGGGGCGGCCATTATCGTCGGGCTCAACCAGCTTCGGGCCGTTCCGGCAGAACTCATGCGCCCGAAAGCCCCCAAGCCCGGAAAACGGATCTTACTCGAACGCATCACTCCGCTGTGGAACCGGCTCGGTTTTGTGACCAAGGTCAGCATGCGAAACATCTTCCGCTACAAAGCCCGCTTCTTTATGACGGTCATCGGAATTGCCGGCTGCACGGCTTTGATTTTAGCCGGTTTTGGGCTTCACGACGCGATCTTTACGATCGTTCCCAACCAGTTCGGTAAGATCTTTAAGTACGACCAGGCGCTCGTCATCAAAGATACCGCGACGGGCCTTGACCGAAAGGTCGAGGACGTCTTAAAGGATACCCGCGTTGACGGGGCCCTCGCGGTCGATCAGCGCTCGGTCACGGTAAAGACGGCGGATTCGTCGATAAACGCTTACCTGATCATCCCGCGTACCGAAGAAGAACTCGAAGACTTCATCAGCCTACACAAAAGAGACGACGAGACGGTCATCAAACTGGCCGATAAAGGCGCGGTCGTGAGCGAAAAACTGGCCACGCAGTTCGGGGCGGGGAGTGAAGTCACGCTTGAGATCGACGGAAAACCCTATGATTTTCCGGTTTCGGGCGAGACGGAAAACTACCTGCAAAATTACGTCTACATGACGCCCGGGCTTTATCGAAAGGTGACGGGCCTGTCCCCGACGTATTCGGTCATTTTTGTAAACTTTAAGGAAAACACGAGTACGGACGACCAGGCGGCTTTCGCAAGCGAAAAAATCGCGGCCGGGGACTATACGTCTTCGATCGACGTTGCTTCAAGCGTGGATACGGCCGATAAGATGCTCACAAGCCTAAACGTAATCGTAATCGTTATGATCGTATCGGCGGGCGCGCTCGCCTTTATCGTGTTAAATAACTTAACGAGCATTAACATCAGCGAGCGTACGCGAGAGATCGCCACACTAAAGGTACTGGGCTTTAGGCAAAAAGAGAGCAACAATTATATCTTCAGGGAAAATTTGATTCTGGCTGTGATCGGCATCGCTTTGGGGTTGATTTTGGGGGTACTGCTGCTACGTTTTATCATCTACACGGTCGAGCTGGATATCATCATGTTCGGTCGACAGATTTTTCCGGTCAGTTATTTGTACTCGGTACTCATCACCTTTGGGTTCACGATCCTTATCAACCTGACGATGATTCCGGTAATGAAGAAAATAAATATGGTAGAAGCCATGAAGGATATCGATTAAATGAACATACGAGTGATCACAAAACAAGAGATTCCGGCGACGCTTACGAACCTTAAGAAGATCTTTAAAGACCAACAGGGCCCGCCGTTTATCAGGGAACACACAAAGGAAGAGATCGCCGAAAAACTCGTCCGGGACGGCTATAAAGTCGTCTCGGCCTTTGAAAACGGCGGTGAGATCGCTACGGTTATCTTAAAGGACGGGAAAATCTACGCGCTCGGCGTTAAGGACTACGCCAGAGGCCGGGGCGTCGGAAGCACGCTCCTGTCCGAAGCGGTCAAAGGTCCATGTAGCGTAAACTGCCTAAAAGAAACGGTCCCGTTTTATCTGAAAAACGGGTTTGTCATCGAAGAAGAAACACCGGCGTATACGAGAATGAAAAAAAGATAGCCGGAGCTATCTTTTAAGGATTTACGTTTACGTAATTTTCCGGGAGCTCATCGAAGTAACCGAAACCAAATAAGTCGTCTCCGACGTGCACCGTCAGTGCCGAACCGACTCCCTTTTCCGGGAGCATCACATTGGCGCAGTCGACCCGGGAGACGGCTCTTTTCATTTTACGGGTAAAATCGGGGTTGTTCGCGTCGATGATGCCGACCGTCTGATTGTCCACGTCTTTGAGCGCGTTTTTCATCATCTCCTCGAGTTTCTTGTACGCTTTTTTCTTGCCCCTGATCTTGTCGAAGACTTCGAGTTTCCCGTCGTTGATGTAGATGATCGGAACGATGTTGAGCAGATTTCCGAGCGCGGCCGAGCTCTTTGAGAGCCTTCCACCTTTGGCCAGCCACTTGAGATCGCCGACCATGAAGAAGACGTTGATATGATCGGCCAGGAATTTGACGGTTTCTTCGATCTCGTCGATGTCTTTTCCGAGTCTGTCGAGCTTTAAGGCCTGTTGCAGGAGCATGGCCATCGACATCGTCGCTCCTTTGGAGTCGACGACTTTGATCACGCGGTCGGGGTATTTTTCCCGAAGTTCTTCGGCCGCCAGATTGGCCGCCTGGAAGGTCCCCGAAAGCCCGCTCGAAAGGGCGAGATAAAAGACGTCGTCGCCGTTTTTTAGGTGTTTTTCAAACGTATCCTTGTAGACACCGATGGGGATCTGGGACGTCTTGGGGAAGTTTTCTTTCTTCTTTCCGGCTTCCATGACCATCTTCGGTGAGATATCGATGCCGTCCTTGTAGGTTTTGTCTCCGATCTGGATCGGTACGGGAATGACTTCGTATTCGTATTCTTCGGCCAGGCCTTCGCCCGGGTCCATCATCGAGTCGGTAATAAATTTTATAGCCACTGGTTCCGCAACACCGTCGTCTCCACGACGGTTCCTTTCTCTTGGATATGTTTATGATATACAAAAAATTTATCGTAGGAAAACAAAATTAAGCGGTTTTGGCGTTGAAAACGATTTGAACTTAAAAAACGAACTAAAATCCGTCACTTTAGCCGCGTTTAGGGCAAATTTCTTTAAATTCCTCGTTTGACAAGGAATTAAGGAAAGAATAAAATAAAAAAGTTTTGGTATAATTATAAATGGCCGAGTTTTCGGATAACCCGGCCGCAAGCGGCGTTACCCGAAATCGTTCGGGAAGTGAAAACAAGATTGAGGTTTAAGATGTACGAAATAAACGACCGTATCGTCTATCCAATGCATGGAGCCGGGATCGTCCGGGCCATCGAAGATCATGATTTGTTTGAAGAAGGCGAAAGAACTTATTACAAACTCGAGATACTCAGCGAAAATATGGAGATCATGATTCCCGTCGACAACGCGGACTCCGTCGGGATCCGTCCCGTCGTCTCACCGGAAGTGATCGACGAACTCATTTTATCGCTCCACGGCAAGATGGGCACGATGAACAAGAACTGGAGCAAACGTTACCAGGACAACATGGAGATTTTAAAGACCGGGGACCCGTTTAAAGTCGGGGAAGTCGTAAAGAATCTGACGCTCCTGAACCGTCAAAAGGGCCTATCGACCGGTGAAAAGAAAATGATGACGTCGGCCCGAAACTTTCTCATCTCCGAGATCGTTTTGGTCAAGGACATCTCGAAAGAAGAAGCTTTGGATCTCATCAACGATGCGATCGGCAAAGATTAATCGCCTCTTTTAAATAAGAGGTTTTTTTATGCTTTTTTTAAAGTACATTTAAACCCCTTGGTTTAAACTAAAGACGTTCGCTTTATAAATCGTTAGAAAGGAGGTTGATATGTACAATGTCGTTCGCTTCTTAACGTCGATTCTGGGACTGCTACTGGGCCTTTTGGTTGGAAGCCTGATTTTATCGAACCCGACAATTATGAGAGTTTTGCCGGTCCACAACGACCTGATCGTTTGCGGGACCTGTATGCTCGCACTCGCAATTATTTTTTATATTATTTTTCCTTTTATCTTGTCGGTTCTACGAAACGTCGCGGATCACGTCGCGAACATGTTAAAAAAGACTTCGCTGACGAACGTCACTTTTCAGGCCGTCGGTCTGATCCTCGGTCTTATCATCGCGTTTTTGATCAGCTCGGCCTTTAGCTCGTTTCCCGTTCCCGGAATCCAGTGGATCATCACGGTCATCATGTACGTCGTTTTTGGCTACATCGGCTGGACACTACCGAGAAACTACAACGACGAGTTCAACACGATGGTCGGAAGGCTAAGGCGCTCCCTACTCACCCCGAGTACACCACACCGGAACCGGAGCAAGAAAAAAGACGCGCAAAAACCCAAGCTACTCGATACCAGCGTGATCATCGACGGGCGCATCGTGGATATCTTTAAGACGAAGTTTCTCGAAGGCCCGCTGATCATTCCCGTATACGTCTTAAATGAGCTCCAACTCATCTCGGACTCGGCCGAGGATCTAAAGCGCCTTAAGGGTCGAAGGGGCCTTGACGTCGTGGCCAAGCTCGAAGAAAATTTCCCCGGCTCCGTCGAGATCTTTGAAGAAGACTACGGCGATCTAAAAGACGTGGACTCCAAACTGATCAAGACGGCCAAAGACAAGAATTATAAGATCATCACCAACGATTACAACCTAAACAAACTGGCAAGCGTGCAGGGGATCGATATTTTAAACATCAACGAACTGGCCAACGCCGTCAAGGTGATCGTTCTGCCGGGCGAGCAGATCGAAGTCAGTCTGATCAAAGCCGGAAAAGAACCCGGACAGGCGGTCGCTTACCTCGACGACGGAACGATGATCGTCGTCGAACACGCGAAGAACCTGATCGGAAGAACGCTCGACGTGGAAGTCACGTCGATTCTTCAAACCGCGGCCGGCCGCATGATTTTTGCCAAACCTCAGGGAGGTTAAATGGAACTTCCACAAGAATTTGTTACCTATTATAAAGAACTCCTCGGAGAGGAAGCCGGGCCCTTTTTTAAAAGCCTTGAGCAAAGCCCGAAAAAGGGGATCCGGGCCAACCGCCTAAAGGTCACGCCCGAAGACCTACAGAGACTGCTTCCGGAAGAATTTAAAGCCGAGCCGGTACCATACGTGCCGGACGGCTTTTTTATCGACGTCGAAAGTCGTCCGGGTAAGTCTCCACATTATTATACGGGGCTGTATTACCCGCAGGAGCCTTCGGCGATGACGCCCGCCCAGGTCCTGCCCGTCGAAGACGGGGAGCTCGTGCTCGATCTTTGCGCGGCCCCTGGGGGCAAGTCCACCCAGATCGCCGCGAAAAACCCGAAGGCGGTACTCATCTCAAACGAGATCCATCAGGGTCGTGCGGAAGTGCTCGCGAGCAACCTGGAACGCATGGGCGTAAGAAACGCCGTGATCTTAAACGAAAGGCCGGAAAGACTGCTTAAAAACTTCGAAGGGGCTTTTGATAAGATCCTGATCGACGCCCCGTGCAGCGGCGAGGGGATGTTTCGCAAAGATGAAGACGTTATTACCGAGTGGAGCCCGGGCAGGGTCAAGCAGTCGGCGAAGACGCAGGCCGAGCTTCTAGAAATCTGCGACCGTCTCCTAAAGCCGGGAGGTCAGATCGTCTACTCGACCTGTACCTTCGAGCCGGTCGAAGACGAAGAACAGATCGAGGCTTTTGTAAAAACTAATAACTACGAGATCGTTCCGACCGGTCTGGGGCTTTCTAAAGCGCGACCGGAGTTTACCGAAAGTGGGAATACCGAGATCGCCAAGGCTAGCCGCGTCTGGCCCCACCTCGACGACGGGGAGGGCCATTTTATAGCGCGCCTTAAAAAAGAGGGAGAGCCACCAAAGTTAAGGCGGCGCTATAAACCGAACCCTCACTTAAAAGGGATCTCAAAACGCCTTTATCCGGACTTCGCGGACTTCAGAGACGAGTATCTTGCCGGATTTGACGAAAAAAGTCTGTACACTTACGAAAATAAACTGTATCTGCTTCCCGAAGGGATCAGACCGGAGATGCTGACGGGACTGCACGTCGTCCGGCCGGGGCTGTTGCTTGGTGAGTTTAAGACGCGCCGGTTTGAGCCGTCGCACGCGCTGGCGATGAGCCTGAAGAAGGAAGATTTCTCGAACGTTTACGAGTTGGAGGAAGACGAGCTTTGGCGCTATTTAAAAGGCGAAGAGATCGAGGCGAGAGAGGAACTGAAAAAAGGATGGGTCCTGATGTGTTATCAGGGCCATCCGGTAGGCTTTGGGAAATATAGCGGTAAGATCAAAAACCACTATCCCAAAGGCCTAAGAATCAGAAAGAAGTAACTATGGGTCCTAAATGGTTTGTTAATTTTATGCGCGTGGTCGCCGTGATCATTATAATCGCGGTGATTTTGTTTACGATCTTTGAAGCGCTGGGACTGATGGGTCTGGGTCTAAAGACCGCCCTCATTCAGTCGATTCTTTGATCGCCCCAGAAAAAAGCCGCGACCGTACCGGGACCGGTATGGGTTCCGATGACGGTTCCGATATCGTTGATCTGAACGGGCCCGTCGATGTTGGGGAATTCTTCTTCGATGAGTTTGGCCAGGGCCTGTGCTTCGTCTAATGGCACATATAAACTTTACCGGAGTAGTCTTTCCCACCTTCGGCGTGGTCGATCATTTCCTTGACCAGGCGTTTTCTGGCGGCGCTTTTACCGCGCAGTTTCTTTCTCGGGATAAGCTCACCTTTGTCGTTCATGTTCATGAGCGGCACGATGTTTAACATGTTTCCGATCATGTAAGCCGCCGGTGAGATACGCCCGCCGCGCTTAAAGGAAGTGAGATCTCCCGAGTAGAACCAGTGGTGCATCTTGAGTTTGTTGTTGTTGATCCAGTCGGCGAGTTCTACAAAACTCAGCCCTTCGTCGCGTTTTTTGGCGGCTTCGGCCATGATCAGACCGTAACCGGAAGAAGCGCCGAGCGAGTCGATGATCTCGATCTTACGGTCTGGGAACTCTTTACGGAGTTCTTCGGCGGCGTTTTGGGCGGAGTTGATCGAGCCCGAGATGCCGGAAGATAGGGTGACGTGAATGATATCTTTTCCGTCTTCTAAGAAGGGTCGAAAAAAGTCCACGTATTCGCCGACGTTCGGCTGAGAGGTCAGCGGTTGGGCGCCGTCTCTTATCTTGTCGTAAAACTCTTTGCTGGTCATCGTCTGGTATAGATCGTCGGGGAAGACCTCTCCATCGAGGTTGTACTGAAACAGGTTAATGGGAATATTAAGTTCTTCAAATTGTTCCTTAGGTAGATCCGCCGTCGAAGATGCGGTAAGTACGTAGTCGCTCATATTTTCCTATGTTTTTTGTAAAAATGCTTTACTGAATAAGTATTATGTGGTAAAATAATTTTTCAGTCAACGTAGTTGGCCGTACTAGACGGAGAGCTAGCGGTGCTCTGTAACCTGCAATCCGCTCGAGCAGGGTTGAAGTCCTAAATGCGGTTTTTCGCGTTTCTGGTCTGCTCTCAGCAAGTGATGTTGACGGTCGGACCCTACGCAATAAAAACTTGTGAACCTCGTCAGGTCCGGAAGGAAGCAGCGATAAGCAAGCCCTTTTATGTGCCGTAGGAGCATCTGATCCGAGTTAACTACTGGGATCCCGCAGGGGCAAGATCAATCAAGTCTAGGTGTACGGTCAACTACGTTGACTTTTTTTGTGCAAATTTTCCTTTAATGTTTTGATTGTAAAACCTTCCCGGACTTTTTGAA
>CANRHG010000070.1 GCA_947630385.1 uncultured Eubacteriaceae bacterium | reverse complement strand
GGTCGGGGTCGGTTACAACAAAAAGGGGCTAAACGGGCGTACGCCCAAAGAAGAGCTCGAAAAGTTAAACGAGATCACCCATAAGTTCATGCGCCACCAGTACAGCTGCCTGAACAAGTCCCTGATCCCCGAGCTCGAAAAGGAAAACATCAAGTTTATCGACTACGACGAGATGGATGAAGAACAGAAAAGCTTCGCCGACGACTACTTCGAAAGCGTCTGTTTTCCGGTCCTGACCCCCCAGGCCGTCGACGTCTCGCGCCCGTTCCCGCTTCTGACAAGCGGGCAGACCTACCTGATCGTTCAGCTGGCCGGGCCAAAGAAGAAAAAGGAAGACCTGTGGGCCTTAATCGAGATCCCCAAGATCCTCGAGCGCATCGTCGCCCTGCCCTCGGAAGAAACGCGTGACTACCTGTATCTTGAAAAACTCATCTCTAAGCACATTGACCAGTTCTTTCCGGGCTATCACGTAAAAAACGTATCGGAGTTTCGCATCACCCGAAACGCTGACCTAGACATCGACGAAGACGAAGCCGAAGATCTGCTCATCGAGATCGAAAAGAGTATCAAAAAGCGCAAGTTCGGTTCGACCGTGCGCCTAGAGATCACGCACGACATGAACAAAAAGACCCGAAACCAGCTGCTCAAGTGGCTCGATATCGGTGAGAGCGAATTATTCGTCTCCACCGGTCCCCTCGATCTACGTCTTTTCATGAAGTTCCAGGGGAGGGACGAGTTCGACGAACTTAGGACGCCCCAGTGGGTACCGCAGAGCTCGCCCGATTTTTATAAAAAGGAAGACCTCTTTGAAGTCATAAGGGAGTCCGACAAGGTCATCTTCCATCCGTTTGAGAGCTTTGAGACGGTCGTGGATTTCGTCCGACAGGCCGCGTCCGACCCGGACGTACTGGCCATCAAACAGACGCTGTACCGCGTCTCGGGCGACTCGCCGATCATCGACGCGTTGATCGAGGCGGCGGCAAACGGCAAGCAGGTCACGGTGCTCGTCGAGCTCAAAGCGCGTTTTGACGAAGAAAACAACATCGAGTGGGCCAAAAAACTTGAAAACGCCGGCGTTCACGTCATCTACGGCCTGCCGGGGCTTAAGATCCACGGCAAGATGATCCTAGTCGTTCGCAAGGAAGACGACGAGATCCGGCGCTACGTACACCTCGGGACGGGCAATTACAACGACGTTACGGCCTCACTGTACACGGATCTGGGCATGTTTACGGTCAACGAGAGCATCGCCTCGGACGTTTCGATGCTCTTTAACAAACTTTCGGGTTATTCCCAGTTCGACTACTGGCACAAACTCGCCGTGGCCCCGAGCGGGCTTCGCGACCAGTTTTACGACCTGATCGACCGGGAGATCGAAAACGTCAAAAAAGGCGGGAAAGGTCACATCGTCGCGAAGATGAACGCGCTCATCGACGACGGGATCGTCGAAAAACTCTACGAAGCCTCACAGGCCGGGGTCAAGATCGACCTGATCGTACGCGGGATGTGTTCGCTGATACCCGGAATAGAAGGCGTCAGCGACAACATCGAAGTGCATTCGATCGTCGGGGAATTCCTCGAACACAGTAGGATCTACTATTTTTATAACGACGGGGAAGAAGACCTGTACCTTTCGAGCGCCGACTGGATGCAGCGAAACCTAAACCGTAGGATCGAGATCCTCTTTCCGGTCGAAGACAAAAAAGCCAAGGAAAAACTCCTTGAGATCTTAAACATCACGTGGGGGGATACGATCAAATCGCGGGTCCTTAATAATGAGGGAGAGTACCAGCGCATCGACAAGCGCGGGAAGATCCTGTTGGACTCGCAGGATTACTTTAAACGCAAGGCCCAAGAAGAGCAGTTTAAAGCGCAAAAAGACTATCAGGTAAATCTGATGCAGTCCCGGGCCATCTAGATTATGGAACTTGAAAACGCAATCGGCGTCGTCGATATTGGATCGAATTCGTTTCACCTTGTCGTCGGCGGCTACCACAACAAAGAATTTTTTAAGATCATTGACGACTTAAAGGTCGACGTGCGCCTGTGTGAAGGCCTGGCCGAGACCGGCTACATGAGTGAAGAGCGCATGGACTACGGGGAAGAGACGCTTCGCATGTTTAAAAACCTGTGCGAAAGCTATCATTTAAATAACATCATCACGGTCGCTACGGCCGCGGTCCGAAAGGCTAAAAACGGCCCGGAGTTTGTAAAACGCATCAAAGACGAGCTCGACATCGACATCGACGTCATCTCCGGAAACAGGGAGGCCGAACTCGACTATCTGGGGTGCATCAACTCGATCGATTTTCACGACGGGATCATGATGGACATCGGTGGCGGCTCGGCGGAGTTTTGCCTGATCCGCGACCGCAAGAAAGTAGACGGGGTCTCGCTCCCGTTCGGCTCGATCGATCTGATGGAGATGTTCGACCTGGGCGATAAGATCGACAAGAAAAAGATCAAGGCCCTGCGTAAATTCTTAAAAGAAGCGTACGATAAAGTACCTTTCCTAAAAGAAGGAAAGGGCCTTCCGGTCATCGGCATCGGCGGTACGATTCGAAACATCGGGCGCGTGCACCGACGTTACATCAACTATCCCCTGGAACTGGCCCACAACTATCATATGACGGAGCCCCAGGTCAGGGAGGTGGTCGATACGGCCATAGACATGAATTACAGCGAAAGAAGGGACCTCGCGGGTCTCTCCCACAGTCGGACGGACATCTTTCCGGGCGCATCCTACGCCCTGTTGTATTTAATGGAGTATATTGAGAGCGAAAAATTAATCATCTCGGACGCCGGGATAAGAAACGGGGTCATCTACGACTACTTCGGTTTCGGACCCGATAACTTGGTCCCGGATATCTTCGAGACGAGCTTAATTAATACGATGCTCCTGTACGACTGCAACATCCCGCACGCGACCCATCTTCTTGGGATCGCCTGGAAGATCGCCGATGAGCTTAGGCCCTACTCCGGAATCAAAGGCGATTACGGAAAAATTTTAAAATGCGCGGCGATGCTTCACGACATGGGCATTTACATCCAGTACCGCAACCACCACGAACACAGCTTTTATCTTATTTTAAACGCGGGGCTCGAAGGGCTCTCGCAAAAAGAGATCCTGCTGTCGGCGTTCGTGGCGCTCAATCACCGCACCAACAAAAAAATACGCATCTCCGATCTTTATAAAGAACTCTTATCGGAAAAAGACAGGAAAATGATCGACGAGCTCAGCCTGTACCTTCAGATCGGGGAATACCTCGACCGTACGATGGACGGGGTCGTCCGGGATCTGTGGTTTGACATGAAAGACGACCGGGCGATTTTAAACGTGACCAGCGTCGACCACCCGGTCATGGTGAACATGATCGCCGAGGAGTGTGGAAAGAAGTTCAGACGCGTCTTCGGAAAACAGCTCGAAGTGCGCGCAAAAATGGTTCCTCGGGATGATCCGAGAGCTGAGGATAAGATTCAGGAAAAATCACGGCTCTGATCAAAAGCCCTTGGACGAGCAGGTGATCAGGTTGTAGACGGCGTCCTCTCGAATGTCGAGGTCGTCGTAAAAGGTCATTTTGACCTCGATGTCAAAACCGTCACGTTTTAAGTCAACGACGTAACTAAACAACAGGTCCCGAAAGCCCGGCGGCGGATTTTTTAGGAAAAACACGTTAAAGATGAGCGAATCGGGATCGTCCGGTTTCGTATACCTCAGGTACGAGTTAAAATCCGCCGCCAGGACCTCGTCGAAAACTTCGTCGAGGTCGTCCGTTTCAATTTCGAACAAACCGTTATAAACACGAAGGATTGGTTCTTTCATTTAAGATCTAACAATAGTTCAATGGGAGCGTGATCGCTTCCTAACACGCCATCGAGTACGTCCGCGCCAACGACCTTATCTTTTAAGTTGTCGCTGACAAAAAAGTAGTCGATGCGCCAGCCGGCGTTGGTCTTTCTCGCGTTAAAGCGGTAGGACCACCAGCTGTACTTTACGAGTTCCGGATTGAGCCAGCGGAACGAATCGATAAAACCGAGATCGAGAAGTTTATCGATAAAGCGCCGCTCCGAGGGTAAAAATCCGGAGTGTTTTGCGTTTGCCTGGGGATTTTTCAGATCGATGTCTTCGTGGGCGATATTTACGTCGCCACAGATGATGATCCCCTTGTTTTTTTTCTTTAATTCTTTTAATTCTTCAAGAAGGGCGCAGTTAAAGCCTTCTTTGTAATCTCTACGCTCTTTCGTACTGGCACCGTTGGGGAAGTAGATGTTGTACAGATAGAAATCTTCGAACTCCAGTCGGATGACGCGGCCCTCGTCGTTGTACGGGCGACATAGGGGGGTATCTTCAAAACCGCGCTGTACGGCAATCGGGCGGATCTTCGAGTAGACCGCGACCCCGCTGTAACCTTTGCGACTTCCCGAAGCCAGGTAAAAGTGGTAGTCATCAAATACGGCGATGTCGTCTTCGAGCTGCTCGAGGTGGGCCTTGACTTCCTGGATACAGACGATGTCGGCGCCAAAGTCCCGGATGACTTCTTTTAGCCCCTTTTTAAAAGCCGCCCTTATCCCGTTTACGTTCCACGATATGAGTTTCATCAAATCTCTCCGATCACTTTGGCCGGGACGCCGGCTACGATGGCGTCTTTGGGCACGTCGTGTACGACGACCGCGCCGGCTCCAATGATGGCGTTGTCCCCAATCGTGACACCGGGCAGGATCACAACGCTCGCTCCGATCCAGACGTTTTTGCCGATTTTAACCGGCGCGGGAAAAAGGCTCGTACGCTCTTCGGGCTTTTTGCCGTGGTTGAGCGTAGCGATGACCGTTTTGGGACCGATTAAGGTGCCGTCACCGATCGTGATTCCGCCCTGGTCCTGAAACTGGCAACAGGAGTTGATAAATACGTCTTTACCGATGGTCGTGTTCATGCCGAAGTCCGTATAAAACGGCGGAAACAGGTAGGTCCCTTCGCCCGGGGCTTTTCTCATGAGTTTCGTCATGAGCGCGATGAGTTCGTTATGATCGTGATAGCCGGTATTGATCTCGGCTGTGATCTCCTGGGCCCGTCTTGAGTATTCGGTCATCAGCAGATGGGCCTCGGAGTGGCCTACAATCATCGTACCGCTATTATATAGTTCTAGTAGTTCTTTTAGTTCCATTCCCCGATTATACCAAAACCGGTCAGGCCAAAAGGTCTTGCAGCTCGTTGAGTTCGTCTAGGACTTTAATCGCGTAATCCGAAAACGGCCACTCAAGGCCGAAGAACGTGGCCGATTCGCTCCTATGGTAAAGGCCGGTGTGATAAAAAAAGGAATTGACCGTAACACCGTAAAGCGTTGCCAGCTCCCCGGCCTGCTCAAGGCTCGGGCTGATCTCGCCGTTTTCGATGGCTTCAAGTTCGCCCGGGCTAAGGCCCAGCTGACTTTGAACCGTCTGTGGTGAGACTTTCTTGTGTTGCCTGGCGCTTCGGATGTTTTGGCCGATTCTAGCGGCGCGCGGGTTCAAGCGTATGTGGGGATCAAAGGCATTTCCCATACCTCCTTTCAACTTCTATTTTAGGGGCTGTGGCCGGTTTTGATAAATTTCGTTTATTTGCCGCAAATAAAGTCGCATAACATATAAAAAGGTGAAAGATTCGAAATTTTTGCTCAAAAAGCTGGTCAAAACGGGCCGTTTTACGGGGAGGATAACCGGTTAAGTATCTTTTTAGATCACCCAAAAACAATAAATTTTTTTACTCTTGACCAGGTCCGGGAAAATCTAAAGTCCGGGCTTTTGTTTTGCCTAAATTTCGAGCCGCTTGTAGCACTTGAAAAATGGCTTGGCTCGTTTTTGAGCTTATTTTTTAAGAAACGTTCAGTTTTAAAACGCAAAATTATTTCTGTAAGATTACGTCTTAAATTTAAACAACTCACTCATTTCTTAAACGTGGCTCTATGATGTAAACTAGAAGAAAAACAAGAGAGAATTATATGTACATTGCATTAACCGGCAAACACGCCGGAGAGCTCGATCTTAAGCTCGAGGAGAAAAAACCCGACCACGTCGGCGAGGTTTGGCTGATGGTCCCCTTTACGTGTGGCAATCCCAAAGAAACTTATATAGCCCTTAACCACCCGTACACGGGGATCCTCTTTGTCGAGAGACCCGAGCGCGGATGGGAAAAAGACATTCCCGGTACGCTCAAAGAAATGATTGAAAAAAATCTGGACCACATCGACAGTTTTGGTCTAAACGTCAAATCCTCGTTTACGGACACTATAAATAAATTTCATTTCGTCCCGGTCACGCGCGCGTTTAAAGAAAGCGCCAACGCGTTATTCTCGACCTTGGGAAAGATGAAGAACTACGTTAAAAATATGGCGGCTACGGAGCGTCCGTTTTTCTACGGTCCGTACGATTTTTCATACCTGAGCGACTTCATCAATTTTGATTACGACGGTTTGGATAGGAAAATGGGAGAGCCCCTATCGGCAAAGCAACTGGAAACTTACGGGAGGATAAAATACCGTTATCTACCTGAGCCGGATGATTCTTTTGAGATCAATGAAAAAGCCCTTACGGCTCCGATTCCGAAGTTAGACGGGAAAAATTTTGGCGATACCCTATGCTTTTTTCCGAAAGAGCCCGCCGCAAAAAATTCGAAAGCCGTCGAAGCTTTAACGAGAGAGCAGGATAAACTTCTGTCGTTGCCCCGAACCAAGGACGTCCAAAAACGCCTAGACGAGATCCATCTGGAACAGACCGAAAGGCTTACGATTCCTTTCAGCCGACTTACCTTTGGGGACCTAAATTTTAAAGATAAAGTTTACGACGAGATGATCTTCGAGTTTGTTATCACTTTAGACCTGCCGGACCATCAAAGAGCGCAGCGCAAGGTGCTGGTGGACGCCGACATGAGTTTTGTGGATTTTGAGTACTTACTCAACCGGCTGTTTCGCTGGAGAGGATTTCCTTACCACTTGTCGAGCTTTTTGTTTGCGGATGAAGACGGCGAATATGAGATAAGTGAAGTACTCCGGCACACCGAAGCGGAGTACCCGGGAGATAAAAAAATGTGGGGAGCGGATTTTGGCGTGGAACCGTTTGATTTTTTCCAGCATGCCGAAAAAAAAGACATCCGGGATTATAAATTAAGGGATTATTTCCCGGACCATAAAAACGCCTACTACCGCTACGACTACGGGGACAACTGGACCCACGCGGTCGAACTCACGGGAATTTGCGATAAGAATAAATTTGATAAACCCCTGCCTTATCTTACGCGCTCCAGCGGTGTGGCCCCACCCGAGGATGCGGGAGGTCTTGGGCCTTTCCACGAGATTTTAAACTTAAGGGAAAAAAACAAAGACGTCTCCGCCTACCGTAAACTCGTCGAGTCCTGGGTGGACGAAAACAAGTATTTCCTGCGAAGCCCCTGCGATCTTTCGCCACTTTTTAAAAACGGGAAGCGTAAAAAGTAACGCGCTTAAAGAGGGCAAAATCAGATTTCGGCACTTGTAGGCGGTTTTAACGAAAAGAGAAGAGAGATATGTTTATAGAAATGTCCAAGTCCCACGCGAAGCAACTCGGTATCGAGCTTGAAGACGTAAAAGTAGAGAATGCCGGTGACGCCTGGCTGATGGTTCCGATTACGACCCAATACCCAAAGAAGGAAGAATACTTGTTCTTTTTTCATCCGTATTCGGGTGTTATCTTTATCGACGTTCTTGAACGCGGATGGCGTAAAGACGTGGTCGCTGCGGTAAAGAATTCGTTTGAAAAAAGCCTGGACCATCTCGATAGTTTTCAGTATAAGGTAAAAAATCCGTTTTCGGCGGCGCTTAAGGATCTTCACTTTGTTCCGGTCTCCCGCGCTTTTAAAGAAGAGGCCAACGAGTTTTTGGCTTTTGCAACGGACATAAAAAATACTTATAAGAAGCTATCGACTAACAAAAAGAAGTTTTACTATGGCCCGTACCACCATTTAAATTTTTTTGACCAATCTAACGTTACCCTACCGGATGAAGATCTGATGCATCCTATACCGGCTGAACTCCTTGAAATGTATGGTAGACAGGAATACGGGTCTTTGCTCTATCCTGACGATTCGTTTAAGAAAAATGAAACGGCCCTGGCTCCACCCCGGCTTCGGTCAAAGTCAAAAAAGCCCAAAAATGGAAAACTTGATTATTCCGATATCGGACATCTCAGCATCGCTACAAAAGAAGATTATCAAGTAGTTCGTGACTTAATGGGTAGGCTCGAAGAACTCGAGAGCCAGCCACCGACGGAGGAGATCAAAAAACGTATAGAAAGAATCTGTCATAAACTAGCCGACATTCTAACCCTTCCTTATAGTGAATTTACAGATGAATACGAGGAAGAGGAGTTTGAGGTTTTCGATGAGATGGTTTTTGAGCTTCTCATCACTTTAGATTTACAGGGGAATCAGAAGGTCCAACGTAAGGTATGGGTAGACGGCGACATGAGCTTTGTGGACTTTGAGTTTTTGCTCAACCGCCTGTTCCGTTGGAAAGGTTTTCCGTACCATAATTCAAGCTTTCTGTTTGCGACCGAAGATGGCGGGCGTGAAATCGATACGGTGCTT
>CANRHG010000069.1 GCA_947630385.1 uncultured Eubacteriaceae bacterium | reverse complement strand
TTTACAACCAGGCCTACTTCATCGACCACGTCACGACCTCAACGGGTGAGATGGTCCTCGATAAAAACGGTCTCGGACTGGTCTCGACCCAGATCATGTCGCCGCAGACGGCCGCCACGATGTGGGGGCTCATGCGCCAGGTCGTAACCAGCGGGACCGGGACGAACGCGAACACTTCGATCGCCACGGCCGGTAAGACGGGGACGACCGATAACAAGGAAAACCTGTGGTTTACCGGAATGACCGCAAACGTTACGACGTCGGTATGGCTCGGGAACCTCGACTACTACGTCCTGGGCGGGACCTCCGCCATTCCCGCGGCCTTTTACGGGAATTATACCCGTACCTTGATTTCGCAGGGCCTGATCGGATGATGACCGAAGAACAGATAAGCGAAGTCCTCTCAGAACTTCGAAGCCTGTACTTGCCCTTGGAAGACCGCAGCCGTTTAAATTTTGAGACGCCGTACGAAGCGCTGGTAGCCGTGATGCTCTCGGCCCAGTGCACGGACGAGCGCGTCAATATGGTCACGGCCGAACTCTTTAAAGAGCACAACACGCCGGAGACGATGCTGACCTTGGACGAGGACGGGCTAAAAGAATACATCAAAAGCTGTGGACTGGCCAACGCGAAGGCCAAAAACATCCTGGCTTCTTCCCGGATGATCTTAGACGAGTTCGGGGGCGAAGTCCCAAGGACCAAAGAGGAGATCCTAAAGCTTCCGGGTGTCGGCAACAAGACGGCCAACGTCGTCTTGTCCAACGCCTACGGGGTCCCGGGACTGGGCGTGGATACCCACGTCTTTCGGGTCGCCAACCGCATCGGCCTGGCCACGGGAAACACGGCCGATAAGGTGGAAAAAGAGCTGTGCGCGATCATACCAAAGGATTACTGGACCAAAGCCCACCACTGGTTTTTGTGGCACGGGCGCAAGGTCTGTAACGCGCGTAAGCCCGACTGCGAAAACTGTAGCGTAAAAGGTTATTGTCGGTATTATAAAGCCAAACAGGAAGAAGCCGAAGAAAGTAAAGAAACTGAGGATTGAGTCAACTTGATTTTAATCAAACGCCAAGTCATTTCGGTGACGGTGGCGTTTTTTCATGACAACGATTATGAACCTAAAAAATAAAGAAAATACAAATAATTACTATACCATAGAAGTGGAACTGAACCCGGAAGAAATGCTTAGAGGGAAAAACATGGCGTATTTAAAAAACCGTCATATGTTTATTTCTGAAAAGTTTCCCGGCAAACGGGGATCCATGGCCCTCATCGAGCGCAGCTATCCGGGCGTTTTCGACCAGGCGGCCATAAAAGAACTTGAAGAGGAAATCGTCGATGAAGTCAAAAACAAGGTCGATGAAGATATCCTCGTAGGGCCGAGTATCGTAAATATAGAGGTCAATGAACCGGCTACCACGGTACGTCTGGCCTATTTTACAAAACCGGAACTCGATTATCCGGAATTTGTCCCGCTCGAAGAAGACGTTCCGCAGTTTAAAGTGTCGAATAAGGAGCTGCGTAGTCTCCTCAACGAAAAACGCGAAGAAAACGTACGCCTGATCCCAAAAGAAGGTAGAGCCAAAAAGGGTGACGTGGTCAACGTCGATTTTTTGGTCAACATCGACGGAAAAGCACTTGATTTTAATGGGGAAAACCAGAACCTGACGGTCGGAAGACCGGTCGACGGCAGTCTCACCGACGGTTACGCGACCGGAGACGAAAAACTCTTAAACGGGGTCGTAGCCGGTGATACCGTAGCGCTTGAAACCATCGACAAAGACCGTATTGAAGTCCTCGCCCAGGTCAATCAGGTCTACCAAAGGGAAGTCCCGAAACTTAACGACGAATTTGCTTCGGAGGTTTCGGAGTACGATACGCTCAAAGAATACCGGGATTACCTAAAAGAAGAGCTCGCCGAACAAAAGCGTTCGGATTTTATCAATAAACACCTGGAAGACTCCTTTATCGCTTACTTAAGAAAGGTCTTTAGCGGCGTTGAAGGCCACGGAATGTTCGACCTACTCAACGACCAAAGACGAGCCATGTTTCAGTATATGGCGGTCAACAATTTAAACGGAGGAGTCCAGGGCGCTTTGCCCCAACTCGTTTACGATTACAACTACGACCAGTTCAAGCGGGTCCTCGATGAACTGATCCAAAGGGAAGGCCTTGAGATCACCGAGGACGAAGCCAGGGCCTTAAAACGGATCCTGGAAAATCCGATGGCCGTACACGACGATCTGTTCGGCTTTAAACCGCTCGAAATCAAAGCGATCGTCGACAAGGGCTTTGACGAGCTATACCCACTATCGCAGGAAGAAGAAGTAGCGGCAAAATACCTCAAACTTTTGGGCCTTTTAAAGGAGCGTGACTAGAGTGAAAGTAGAACAGTTAAACAGAAGCAACGATACGATCGAATTTGTCATCCGTCTGGAACCCGAAGATGTCCGTACCGGAGAGTCACGGGTCTACAACCGGTACCGGGATTACTATAGGGTACCGGGTTTTCGAAAAGGCCGGGCCCCGATAAACGTCGTTAAAAACTTTTACGGGGAAGAAGTTTTCGAAGAAGAAGTACCCGAAATGCTCTCCGAGGATATGTTCGACTTCGCCCAAAAAGAGCTAAAATTTATCCCGGTCGCGCCGGCGAGCACGTTTGAGCCCTACGAAGACGAGGACTGGGCCTACCGCGTCGTGGTTTCGACCAACCCGCCGCTTGATGCCATAGGAGAGCCCGATCTTGAAAAGTATGAGATCGATGCCGAGATCAGCGACGACGACGTACAAGAAGAACTTAACCTGCAGCTGCACGAATACGCGCCGTATCATGAGTCAGGGAAGGTCGACGAATACAGCCGCGTTAAACTCAGAGAAATTTCTTACCGTATCGGGGAAGACCGCACGCATATTCTAAAACGGGACGTTACCGACTGCGACATCAACGAACTCGAAGATGAAGCCCGGGACGAATTTTTGGGTAAAGAAAAGGGCTTTCAAACGTTTAGGGAAAACGGTGAGTTCAGAAACGTTTTACATCTTGAAGAAGTGAGCGCGCCGGAGCCGGTCGAACTTGACGACGCGTTCGTTAAAAAAGTCTCCACCTTTGAAAATCTGGACGACTATAAGGATTATCTGCGTCAGATCCTGCTTCGGGATAAGATCTCCCTCCAGAAAATACGCTTTACGGGAGACATACTCGATGAGATCCTGGAGACGACCGAATACGAACTTCCGGAGGATTTCAAGGCACGTTTTGAAGGCGTCTACGAGGATTCGGACTTTATGATCCTAAACATCCTGTTCAAGTCGATGTACGCCGGAGAGGACGTCGGGACCGAGGAGTTCCTACTTAAGACCTTAAGAAACGATTTGATCTTAGACGAGGTTTTGGTCAAAGAAGGTCTGTTCGTCACCGAAGACGATTTAAACGCGGTCATCTCGCTGATAAATCTCGAGAGCCAGGAAATGCAGTCCTTTATTTCGATGGCACCAAAAGAGCTGGTGCGGGTGTACCTAAGCTATCAAGCCAAACGGCAAAAACTTGCCGAGCATTATTTCCAGAAGCTTTTAGATAATAAGGATATCAATCTTGGTGAAATATTTGATGCAATCTAAGCTCGTACCGACCGTTATCGAAAGTTCCGGTGCCGGTGAGAGAGCTTTTGATATTTATTCCAGGCTTTTAAAAGAACGCATCATTTTTATCGACGGTGAGATCAACGACCAGCTGGCCAGTCTTGTCATCGCTCAACTCCTGTTTTTGGAATACGAAGACGCCGAAAAAGACATTTCGGTCTACATCAATTCCCCAGGCGGGTCGGTCACGGCGGGGCTTGCCATTTACGATACGATGAATTACATCAAGTGCGACGTCTCCACGATCTGTGTGGGAAGCGCCGCGTCGATGGGAAGCTTTCTTCTTTCGGCCGGGACCAAAGGCAAGCGCTACGCCCTGCCCAACTCGACGATCATGATCCACCAACCCTTAAGTTCCTTTGACGGGCAACAGACCGACTTTCAGATCCACGCGGATTATTTAAAACGTACCCGCGATACGATCAACAAGCTCCTTAGCGAACACACGGGCCAGACCGTCAAAAAGATCGCCAGGGACACCGAACGCGACAAGTTCATGACGGCCGGGGAAGCGCTGGACTACGGACTCATCGACGAAATAAAAACGAATCGAGGCGCCATTGAGTAGCAAAATAAGAAAAGTAGAAGATTACGTTTGCTCTTTTTGCGGAAAAACGCAGGCGGAGGTCGACCGGATCATCGCCGGACCGGACGTTTACATTTGCGACGAGTGCGTGGAGGCCTGCTTTTTTCTGATCGGAGAGGGCGGGGCGGGCCGGACCGTCAAACTGGACGAGATCAAGATGTTAAAGCCCAAAGAGATCAAGGAGATCCTAGACAGCTACGTCATCGCCCAGGAATCGGCCAAAAGAACGCTTGCCGTAGCCGTCTACAACCATTACCTTCGTCTGCTCAGCAACAAAAAGCGAAAAAGAGAGGACGACGTCGAGGTTCAAAAGAGCAACATCCTTTTGATCGGGCCGACGGGCTGTGGAAAGACCTTACTGGCGCAAACCCTCGCCAAGGCCTTGAACGTCCCCTTCGCCATCGCGGACGCGACGTCCCTTACCGAGGCCGGTTACGTCGGCGAAGACGTCGAGAATATTTTACTCAAACTCTTGCAAAACGCCGGAATGGACCTCGAGGAAGCCGAGTCGGGGATCATCTACATCGACGAGATCGATAAGATCGCCCGAAAGAGCGAAAACCGCTCGATCACCCGGGACGTCTCAGGCGAAGGCGTGCAACAGGCCCTACTAAAGATCATCGAGGGCACGACCGCGAACATCCCGCCGCAGGGCGGACGCAAGCACCCGCACCAAGAGTTTCTTGAAATGGATACCTCAAACATCCTCTTTATCCTAGGAGGGGCCTTTGACGGGATCGAACGCATCATCGAAAACCGTACCGACAAGTCTTCGATCGGCTTCAACGCCGAGGTCAAGACGAAAAAACAGCGCGACGAACTGAAGATCCTCGAGCAGACCGAACCGCAGGACCTTCAAAAGTTCGGGCTCATCCCCGAACTCATCGGAAGGGTCCCGATCATCTCGGTGCTGTCCGAGCTCGACAAAGACGCGCTGGTCAAGATCCTGACCGAGCCGAAAAACGCTCTGATCAAGCAGTACCAGACGATGCTCGATCAGGAAGACATTGAACTGAAATTTGACGACGACGCTTTGGAAGCCATCGCCGACAAAGCGCTTGAAAATAAGACGGGAGCTCGAGGACTTCGCAGCATCCTGGAAGGGTTTATGACCGATATCATGTTTGAAGTTCCCAGTATGGATAACGTAGAAAGCATTCGTATCACCAAAGACGTTGTACTGGGAAACGGGCAAGCAGAATATACGTTTAAATCATAAGCAGTCCCAACGGATTGCTTTTTTTATGGGAGGTTTTAATGACTACGAACGAAGAAGTCGTAAAAATGATACCTACCTCCGGGGTCGCTTTTTTCCCGGGAATGATTTTTCCGATCGACGTGATCGAGCCGGAAGCCGTCAAGGCGGCCTCCCTGGCGGAAGAAAACGGCGAGACCGTTTTTATCGTCAGTTATAACGACGACGATATGGGGGATTTTGATCCGGAAAACCTGTATAACGTCGGTTGTTACGCCAAAATCATCCAGAGCATCGGGCGACGCCAGCAAAAACACGTACTGGTAGAAGTGCTCAGCCGGGGAGAACTCCTGGAAGTTTTACAGGTTCGCCCCTATTACGAAGCCCGGACACTACCTTACGAAAGTTTTAACGATCACAAACGCATCAACGATAAATATATAAAGCTCATCAAAGAGCAGTACTCTAAGTTTTTACGTGAGGAAGGAAGAAACGAGGCCGAGCCGGAAAATTTTGATTTTATCGACGATCCCAACGTCCTAATCGACACGATCGCCGGACAGCTCGACCTTCTCGGCCCCCGGGGACAGGACCTGCTCGCCGAAAACGATACGACCGAGCGCTTGCTTTATCTCATCAGGCTCTTAAAAGAAGAAAACGACGTGATCCGGCTCGAAAACTCGATCGACGAAAAAGTCCGCCTCGAGTTCGACCGCAGTCAGCGCGAAAACCTGCTTCGCGAGCAGATCCGAATTTTACAGGACGAGCTCGGCGAAGGGAGCGACGACGTGATCGAAAAGTTCTCCTACCGGCTCGAGAGCCTAAACGCTCCCGAAGAGGTACAGGATAAGATGAATACGGAGATCGGACGCTTGTACCGCCTGCCGAGTGGGACGAGCGAAGGGGCCGTGATCGAAAACTACATCGACTGGGTCCTCAGCCTGCCGTGGGACAAAAAAGACGAAGTTAATCACGATCCGAAAAAGGCCCGAAAGATCTTAGAAGAAGACCACTACGGGCTAAAGAAAGTCAAGGAACGGATCTTAGAGTATATCTCCGTTTTAAAGCTAACCGAACAACTGCGCTCCCCGATTTTATGCCTCGTCGGCGCGCCCGGCGTCGGAAAGACGTCGATCGCCAAATCGATCGCGCGCGCGACCAACCGCAAATTTATTCGCATCGCGCTGGGCGGGATCCGGGACGAAGCCGAGATCAGAGGACACCGGAGGACGTACCTTGGTTCGATCCCCGGGCGCATCATTTACAACCTTAAGATGGCGGGCGTAAACAATCCGCTGATCCTACTCGACGAGATCGACAAACTCGGAAACGACGTCCGGGGCGACCCGGCCTCGGCCTTACTGGAAGTGCTCGACCCCGAACAAAACAACACGTTTACCGACAATTACATCGAACTGCCGTTTGATTTATCTGACGTTTTGTTCGTCACGACCGCCAATTCGGCTTCGGACATCCCCGAGCCTCTGCTCGACCGGATGGAAGTCATCGAAGTCGACGGCTATATCCAAAGTGAGAAACTCCAGATCGCAAGGCGCTATCTGTTAAAGGAAGTCATGGCCGAGCACGGTCTAAAAAAGTCCCAGCTGCATATTTCCGACGGCGCGATCCGCGACATCATCGATTACTATACCAAGGAATCGGGGGTACGTGAGTTAAAGCGTAAGCTTGCAAGGATCTGTCGAATCGCGGCCAAACGCATCGTCGAAGACGACCAAAAAAAGATAAGCGTCACCCAGAGCAACCTGGCGGACTTTCTCGGCCCACAGCTGTATTTGTTCGATAAAGCCGAAGAGAAAAACCGTCTGGGCGTGGTCAACGGACTGGCCTGGACGAGCGTAGGCGGGGAGACATTAGAAGTGGAAGTCGTAAAATTCCCGGGCAAGGGAAAGATCAAAGTCACCGGACAGCTCGGCGACGTCATGCAGGAATCGGTTCAGGCCGCGTTCAGCTTTATCCGCACGCAGGCCAAAAAACTGGATCTTAAGGACAATTTCCAGGAAGACATCGACCTGCACATCCACGTTCCCGAAGGGGCGGTCCCCAAGGACGGCCCGTCGGCCGGTGTGACGATCGCCACGGCCCTGGCTTCGGCCCTGACCGGAAAACCGGTTTCCGGCAGTATCGCGATGACCGGCGAGATCACCCTAAACGGACGCATCCTTCCGATCGGAGGTTTAAGGGAAAAACTTGCCGCGGCGCACCGGGCCCGGATCAAAAAAGTCTTTATCCCGATGGAAAACAAACGGGATCTCGAAGACATCCCGGACGAGATAAAAAAAGCTTTAGAAATCGTCCCCGTCTCGGACGCGGGCGAAATTTTGGACGCGGTTTTCATATGAAAATTAACGACGCACAACTCATCGTCAGTGCCGTAGACAAAAAACAGTACCCGAGCGAGCAAAAAAAGGAGTTCGTCCTCCTCGGCCGCAGTAACGTGGGTAAGTCTTCGTTTATCAATACGCTCATCGGCCGCAAGAATCTTGCCCGCACCAGCAACCAGCCGGGAAAGACCCAGACGATGAACTTCTATAGGATCGACAATCCGGTCGAGGACTTTTACTTCGTGGACATGCCCGGCTACGGCTACGCGAAAGTTTCAAAAAAACAGCGTGAAAAATGGGGTCAGATGATCGAAAAATACCTACTCGATAACGATAACGTGAGGAAGGTCTTTTTGCTCGTCGACGCCAAAGTCGGGTCGACCGAAGACGACCGGCTCATGTACGACTGGCTCAAGTACTACGGCATTGATCCGGTCGTCGTCGCCACCAAGACGGATAAACTCCCAAAGAGCAAGGTCGCGGGCCAATTAAATAAGATTAAAAAAGAGATGGGTCTTAAAGAAGACTTTCTGTTGCCGTTTTCGAGCAGCAAAAAGGAAGGGACTTCAAAGGTTTGGGAGATCATCGAATCTGAATTAAATTGACATAACCGGATAAAATTTATATGATTATTAAATCTTAAGAAAATTTAAGCTATGAAGACACGTTTTGCGCCAAGTCCGACCGGAGACGTACACGTTGGTAGTCTCCGGACGGCTTTATACAACTATTTGTATGCAAAAAAATGCGATGGTCGCTTTTTGCTGCGTATTGAGGACACGGACCGGACCCGTTTTGTCGACGGGGCGGAAGAAGGACTCTTAGAGGTTTTGCAAACGACCGGGCTAAATCCCGACGAAGGAATGACCGCCGCCGGACCGGTCGGGGAAGAAGGC
>CANRHG010000068.1 GCA_947630385.1 uncultured Eubacteriaceae bacterium | reverse complement strand
TTGGAGAGATAGTTGTACAGCTCATACGAATGTGGCGGAGTATCCACGTTAAAAAACCTTGTAGTCTTCTCTTTTATTATGTTTTATTACAAAATTGATTGACTGCAAGATACTCTTCATGAAAACAAGAAAATACAAAGACCTTTTTCAACAAAATTCGCTTAATCCAGCTTTTTAGCTGATTTAAGAACCTTAATTCTATTTTCTTTTAGAAGTTTCCTTTGTCGATCATTTTCATAGTTATTTCTTTAATCGTTTTATCTTTAGCATTTGGCCGTATTTTCATCGACCTAATCATCTAATTCTAACGGCGTATCCCTGTCGTCTCCCTCCTTATTTTAAAATCCGGGAAAATACCGGTACAATAAAAGTGGATAAAGTTTAATTGGTCGGACACAAGTTAAACTCAACCACAAAATAAACGCCCATAACAGGTACAAGCTGCTTTGGGCGTTTTATCATTATCTGATTATTTATCTTTTGAAAACCTGAGAGCTCCTTAATGTTCCAAATTAGATATAAAAAAGCCCGTCTGTAAATTCTCAAACGAGCAACAAAAGTACCGTAAAAAGCAAAACGAACAAAAGTTCCGCCAAAAACACGATCTGGACCGTTTTTAGAACGTCTTTTTCTTCGATTGTTTTATAAGCTATACCAACTACCGGCTTTTCGTGATAATTCCCAAAATAATACTGGCTTCCACAAAGCTCCAGGCCCAACATCCCCGCGACGGCCGCTTCGGGATGGCCGGAGTTCGGGCTAGGGCTCGATCTTCGAAAACGTTTGAAAATAGCATACGCCCCCTTTCGGTATCGTCCTAGGAGTTTTCCAGAAAAAAGCAAAAAAAGAGCCCCGAGCCGTGCCGGGACGTAGTTAAAAAGATCATCAAGCCGTGCTGGAAAATAGCCGAATTTCGTGTACGGAAAATCGGTATAACCGACCATCGAGTCCATCGTATTGACGGCTTTATAAATATAAACGAGTGTAAATGGGTTAAGACAGGCCACCCAACGGCTTAAAAAACAGCCTATAAACATGTAAAACAGCGGAGCCAAGATCCCGTCGACGGCGTTTTCAGCCTGGGTCTCGACCACAGCTTTTAAGATACCTTCCTTACTTAAAGTACCCGTATCGCGGCCGACGATCATTCCGACGCTCTTGCGCGCCGCGTCGAGATCCGTTTCGATAAATCTTACCGGCTCTACCGCGGCGTCTTTTAACGACTTTTCCGCAAGCGCCGTCGACAGGAACCAGGAATTGAGCAGAAGAAAAAGTATGGGATTAAGAAGCGTGATAAATTCGATAAGCAGGCAAACGAGAAAGACGCCAAGAATGACGATGGCCCACATCACAAGTCCCGCGAAGCGTCCCCGCGTTTCTAAAAACTTAGTTAGAGCTTTGATCAGCTTTCCGATTAGAACGACCGGGTGCGTAAGGCTTTTGGGATCTCCGGTAAAGTGATCGAGGATTACGGCCAGTAGGATGCAAATGATCCAAAGCTCAGATCCCAAGAATCTCATAGATCCGCTCCAGATCGATGTTTTCCCGGACGACCCGTGCGAGTTGGTCGTACTGCTCTTCTTTATAAGAAGCGTAAGTTTCTTCTTGAGTATCATACCCAAGCCGCTTTAGGAGCTTTTCACGAAAAGTGTCGTTGTCGAAGATCCCGTGGAGGTAGGTCCCGAGAATATTTCCCGATACGGCTCCGTCGACTCTTCCGTCGTCAAGAGTCAAAAACGGCTCTTCCCCACTTACCGTTTCCCCCATATGAATCTCGTAGCCCGAAAGCTCGGTCCCGTCTGCGGTCACACCGGTCGTGAGCCTCGTCCGTTTATCGCCGCCGATCGTGCTTTCAATGTCGAGAAGTCCCAAGCCGTCGATTTCTTTGATCTCTCCTTCGATTCCCATCGGATCGTAGATCTTTTTACCGAGGATCTGATAACCGCCGCAAATGCCGATAATCGGAATTTTTCTTGCCATCTCGAGGATCACCCGGTCCATTCCGGACTCTCTCAAAACTTTGGCGTCGTCGACCGAATTCTTGCTTCCTGGAATAACGAGAAGGTCTGGGCTGGCTTTTTGCAGGCTCCTTAAGTTGTCATAGTATTCGACGTTTACATCGGGATACATTCCAAAGACCGTAAGGTCCGAGGCGTTGGAAAAATGTTTCAGGCGGATCACGCCGATCGTCACTTTACTTTCGGTCTTGTTGTGGGCAGGGCTAATACTATCCTCGTCGTCAAGATTGACCCTTGTGTACGGAATTACTCCAAGACAGGGAACGCCGGTTTTTTCTTCGATCATCCGAATCCCCGGCCAAAGCAGCTCAACGTCGCCCCGGAACTTGTTGATCAAAAAGCCTTTAATTCTTTCTCTTTCTTCCGGCTCAAGTAGCATCACGGTCCCGTAGAGTGAGGCAAAGACCCCGCCTTTATCGATGTCACAAACCAGTACGACCGGCGCGTCGACCAGTTCGGCAAGGCCCATGTTGACCATGTCGTTCTCACGAAGGTTGATCTCTGCCGGTGATCCCGCGCCTTCGATGACGATATAAGGGTAATCTTTTTTCAACTCGTCGTAGGCTTTTTTAACGATCGTCTTGAGTTCGTCTTTGTTGGAGTAATACTCCTGGGCTTTAAGCGTCTTCCAGACTTTGCCGTTAACGATGATCTGGCTACCGTTGTCGGTATTGGGCTTGAGCAGGACCGGATTCATCCGTACGTCCGGCTTGATCCCAGCGCACTCGGCCTGCATGACCTGGGCCCGTCCCATCTCATCGCCAGCTTCGGTGATATAAGAGTTAAGGGCCATGTTCTGCGATTTGTAAGGGGCTACGTCGTAGCCGTCCTGCTTTAGTATCCGGCAAAGCGCCGCGGCGACAAACGATTTTCCGACGGATGAGCCCGTTCCCTGAAACATAATATTATTCATAACAAAAGGCTAAGACCTCCTCGAGTTCTGACGTGACCTTTGGGTAAACTAGTCTTGGACGGACGATTAGAACCGGAATGGTCCCGGCCTGCCTGCAGGCCTCGAGTTTTTCGTCAAATAGAGCCGGTTTTCCCCCGTCTTTGGTCACCAAATACTTGATCTTATACCTCTTTAAGATAGCAAGGTTTTCAAGTTTTGTAAAAGGCCCCTGGGCACAGATGATACGGCTCGGTAAAAAGCCAAGATCTAAGGCTTTTTTTAAGTTTTCGAGTAGCGGTAAGATGCGGATCACCGACCGGTCTTTAAGGTCTTTCCACACGCTAAGCTCTTTGGAGCCGGTCGTAATAAAGATCTCTCCCGGATTTTTCTTTAAAAAAAGAGCCGCATCGCTCTGAGAAGAAAAGGTCAGGCAACTCTCCCAGCACTCTTCTTTACGCTCAAAACGAAGGTAAGGGATCCTCAGTTCCTGGGTCGCGGCCATCGCGTTTTTCGAGATTTCGGTCGCGTACGGGTGGGTGAGATCGACCACTTTTGTAATACCGTTCTGGATAAGTAAACTTTTAAGTGCGGCTATATCTTTCGGTCCGCTGACCGTATTTTTTGCCCCGCTTAAGCTCTTCCCGTAATCGCTGTAACTCGAGTACAGGTACGGACGATCAAGCTTTTCAAGAAGTTCTCGGGCTTCGACGGTTCCGCCTAGAACCAAGATCACTTAAAATACCCTCTGGGCGTGATGAAGTACTTCCCGTACCTCGACGAGGAATTCCCTACGATGACGAGGGAAGTCATGTCCACGACGTCCGTATCAAAATCTTCTAGGTCCGTCACCATGATTTTTTCGTTTTCCCTGCTGATGTTCTTGACGACCGCTACGGGTGTTGTCTTTGGAAGGTGCTCAAGTAGGTAGTCCCTAACTTCCTTAATAAGCTCGGTCCGTTTCTTGCTCTTCGGGTTATAAAGGGCTAAGACAAAATCCCCGGCAACCGCCGCGTGAATACGTCTCATGATCAGATCCCGATCGGTCATCAGATCCGAAAGGCTGACCAGGCAAAAATCATTCATGAGCGGCGCCCCCAGTTTAGCCGCGGCTGCGCTCACGGACGTGATTCCAGGGACGATCTCAACGTCGGCTTCTCGCCTTTCTTCTTCGATCGTCTCAAGTAGGACGCCGGCCATGCCGTAGATCCCACTGTCGCCCGAACTGATGAGCGCCACGGTTTTTCCCTCGTCGTGAAGGTCTAAAGCTTTAAGGCACCTTTGTTTTTCCCCACGCATCGGGGAATCGATGACGGTCTTACCGCCGGTCAGGTCTCCGATTAAATCCGTATACGTCTTGTAACCGATAACGGTATCCGCTTCTTCTAAGCTCTGTCTTGCCCGTAGGCTCATGTCTTTTTCATCGCCCGGACCGATGCCGATCACGTAGATTTTTCCCATAACGATATAGTCACTCCGTTTCTTTTTACCTTTCCCGTTACCTTTCGTCCGTACTTTGATCCCAGATAGCCACAGGGTTCACAAACCGCCCCGATCCCAACCGTCTCTCTCACAAAATCCGACGTTTTAAACCGGTCTTCAACCGCTTTGATATCCTCAGGCTCGACTACGATGATCTTATACCCGAGCTCTTCTGCCACTTTTTTTAGATTTTTGTCCGCCGCTTTTATCGGAATCGTCGCGACCGCGTCCACTTCACCGGGAGATATTCCCATTTCACTTAAAAACTTGAGGATACTTTCCCTGATCGTATTTTCGCTTAAATTCTTTCGCATCCCGAGCCCAAGGACGTACCGTTTTGGATAAAGATGGGCTACTGGAAGTTTTGTCTCAAAGTCTCCGCGAACGATCAGACCGTCGTAGTCTTCTTCCCTAAAGTCTTTTTTGGCTAAAATGACACACTCAGGGCTTAGTGGTTCATCAAAGCCGATCACCGCGATTTTTTTGTGGTCAAGAAGCAGGGAGGTCAGGGCCAAGGCTTCGCCCCGGTCAAAACGACAACCGTTTCTTTTTGCGAACAGATCGACCGAGACGATCCCTTCGTTATCGCTGGCCGTCGTGATCACGGCCTGGGCCCTCAAAGCTTCGGCCAGTTTTATAGCCAGCGCGTTCGCCCCGCCGATATGGCCCGAAAGGATCGGAATCACGTAGTGACCCCTAGGGTCGATGACGATAACGGCCGGATCGCTAAACTTGTCGTTTATGAGCGGTGCGAGAGACCTTACGACGATCCCACAGGCACAGATAGCGATGACGGCGTCGTAAGTTTTAAAGATTTGTTTAAAAAAGGGTTTAAACTCGGTAAAACTTTTTAGACCCGGAGCCTCATATCTTTTTTTGGTAAAACAATTTATCTGAGGAAAAAACGACTTGAGTTTAAGTAAGATGTTGTTTCCCTGCCCAGTCAGCGAAAAGGCACAAATTCTACTTAGATCCACTTCTATAACCGTGGGAAAAAGCCGCGTCGTACAGCTTTGAGCGCTCATAAGAACTTCCGAGAAAATCTCCGACATAGATTAGGGCCGTACGGGTAATGTTATTATCCTCAACCGTTTTTGCTAAGTCTTTGAGAGTGCCGCGGTAGATCTCTTCTTCGGGCCAACTGGCTTTATACACTACCGCTACCGGTGTGCCCGGAGGGTAAGCCTCAAGAAGCTTTTGCTGTACTTCCTTTATCCGTCCGACCGACAAAAAGATCGCCATCGACGCCCGGGCCTGGGCGAGTTTTTCTAAGCTCTCTTTTTCCGGTACCGGGGTGCGTCCTTCGATTCGGGTCAAGATCAGCGTCTGGGAAATTCCGGGCAGCGTAAACTCGCTCTTTAGGCTCGCCGCTCCCGCAAAGACCGAGGACACGCCCGGGATGACCTCACACTCAAAGCCAAGATCTTCGAGTAGATCGATCTGTTCACGGATAGCCCCATACATCGACGGATCTCCGGTGTGCACGCGTACGATTTTTTTACCCCTAGCCCCTTTGATTTTTTCGATGACTTCTTCTAGGGTAAGACCCGCCGAGTCGACGATCTCAGCTTGACTGTCTCTTAAAACCTCGGGATTGACGAGACTTCCCGTGTAGATGATCAGATCCGCCCCGTCGATTGCCTTTTTGCCTTTGATCGTAAGAAGTTCCGGATCCCCAGGTCCGGCTCCAACGAAGGTCACCTTATCCATTTAGTATCTCCCCGACGCGGCCGCTAAAAAGATCGCGTATTTTTTTATATGCGCCCAGACCCTTCGCCTTTACGTCAACTTCAAGTCCGGCCGCTTCAAGCGTATTTTTGACCGAATCCGGGCTTTCAATGACGTCCCAAAGCACGTGTTCGCCTGAGACGATCATAAGAGGGATGACCGTTGCCTTATCGTAACTTTGGATCTTTTCGATCCGGTCGGAAAGCTTTGGGTAAGACTCAAGATTGACCAAAAAGGCGTTTGGGCCGATCTCTTCTTTTAAAACGTCTTCCAGCGCGAGATAGGCAAGTGCCGCGCGGTCTTCGCTTCCGTGCCCGACAAAGACGAGCGCCCCGTCATCCTCATTTGTGATCGACTTTAAAATCCGGGCGAGCTTTAAAAGATCCTCGCTGTCGTTTAGCAGTGGCCTTTGAACGACGACGTTTTCACCCTCCAAGCTCTTTAACTTTTTATACTCGATTCCCGCGATCAGATGCGTCGGCAGGATCACGACCGTGGCGTAACCCCTGTCCAAAAGCTCTTTTGTCAGTTCATCGGGGGCGGGTATAATAAGCCCGTCACGCCGCTCGAGCACGTTTCGCACCATTGCGGAAGTGTACGTCGAAAAGACGTCGACGCCCGGAAAATCGTGTTTTAACTGGCGCTCAATTTTTTCTAGGGTCTGCCTTCGGGCCATCCCATGGGTCGTCCCAAAACTAGCTACAATCAGTGCTTTCACGCATCTCCTCAAACGAATCTTCGGCAGCCTTTAGGATTTTATTTATATCCTCGTCCGTATGGGCCGCCCCTACAAACCAACTTTCAAACTGCGACGGTGGAATTAGTACGCCGCGCTTTAACATCGCTCTAAAAAACTTTCCGTAAGCCTTCGTATCGCTTTCTAAAACTTCTTCGTAGGTCGTAGGAACGTTTTTGTTGAAAAAAAGCGTAAACATCGTTCCCTCGCGGCCAAACGAAAGATCAAGATCATAACGGTCTCTAAGTTTATTAAAGCCGTCTTCGAGCCTATCGATTTTTTCGTTAATTTTTCCGTACGGGTCTTCTTCTTTTAGAATCTGAAGCGCTTTTTTACCAGCGCTCATGACGACCGGATTTCCGCTAAGCGTCCCGGCCTGGTAGACCCCGCCGAGGGGTGAGAGGTGGTTCATGATCTCACGTCTTCCACCAAAAGCCCCGACCGGTAGCCCACCGCCGATGATCTTGCCGAAAACCGTAAGATCCGGTGAAATTCCGGTTTCATTTTGATAGGCCCCGTAAGCGTTTCGAAAACCCGTGATGACCTCATCAAAAATGAGAAGGGCCCCGTTTTCTTCGGTCAGTCTCCGTAAGTCTTCCAAAAATCCCGGCTGTGGCGCGACCACCCCCATATTTCCCGCGACCGGCTCGACGATGATCGCCGCGATCTCACCCGGATTTTCCTCAAACAGTCTTCTTACGCTCTCGACGTCATTGTACTCAGCGAGTAAGGTATCCTTTGCTACGGAAGCGCTTACGCCTTCGCTCGAAGGGGTACTATGGGTGAGCAGTCCCGATCCGGCCTCGACGAGCATCGAATCGGCGTGGCCGTGATAGGCGCCCCGAAACTTGATGATTTTGTCCCTGTTTGTATAACCCCGGGCAAGCCTTAGCGCGCTCATGACGGCTTCGGTGCCGGAATTCACAAAGCGGATCTTCTCGACCGACGGGACGGCTGCAATGATCGTTTCAGCCAGTTCCACCTCTTCGGGCGTACCAAGGCCGTAACTTAAGCCCTGCCCGGCCCGTTCGGCGACCGCCCGGGCGATGCGCTCGTCGTGGCCTAAAATCAGCGGGCCCCAAGAACCGATCAGGTCGATGTACGTGTTGCCGTCGGTATCGGTTAGGTGGGCTCCTTTAGCTTTTGTTATAAAAACGGGCTCACTGCCGACTCCCGAAAAACTTCGTACCGGCGAGTTGACCCCGCCGACGAGCGATTTTTGTGCGCGATTATAAATCTCACTCATATTTTTTAATCAACTCCGGAATGTCTTTGGCAAAGTAGGTGATGATCAAATCGGCTCCGGCGCGCTTGATCCCGATCAGGCTTTCGTAAATAGCGCGCTCGTCAAGCAGTCCCTGGTCTACCGCGTTTTTAAGCATCGAATACTCGCCGCTGACCTGATAGGCCGCCACGGGAAGGTTTGAGCTTTCCCTAGCTTTCGTAAGCACGTCGAGATAAGGCATGGCGGGTTTTACCATGATGAGATCGACCCCTTCGTCTATATCGAGCTCGATTTCCTTTAAGGCTTCCCTCACGTTGGCCGGGTCCATCTGATAGCTTCTACGGTCTCCAAAACTCGGCGCCGAATCCGCGGCGTCTCTAAAGGGTCCGTAAAAACTCGAGGCGTACTTGGCCGAATACCCGAGGATCGGTACGTCCTCAAAACCGTTTTCGTCGAGTGCCCTCCGGATCGCCTCGACGTGCCCGTCCATCATATCCGAGGGGGCCACCATGTCGGCTCCGGCCCGGGCGTGAGACAAGGCGGTGTTTGATAGAGTTTCTAAGGTACGCTTTCGGTCGATCCCTCCACTTTCGTTAAAAAAGCAACAATGCCCA
>CANRHG010000067.1 GCA_947630385.1 uncultured Eubacteriaceae bacterium | reverse complement strand
AATGGGGTGGTAACTTCCTCATGGGCGACGGGACCCTGCACGAAGGCTTTGAGATCGCGGCCGGACAGGTCCTAGACGGTCTTAAAAACTACCTCAAAGACATCGACGGGAAAGTGCGCCTGCACCTTAGCGGATATTCCCGGGGCGCTGCCGTCTGTAACGTCGTAGCCGCAAAGATCGACGAAGGCGCGGTAGATGGTTTAAGTAAAGAAAACACGAGCTGTTATACCTTTGAGTGCCCACGTACGACCAGAGCTTCCGGCGCGGTCGGAAGGGCGTACGAGAACATCATCAACGTCGTAAATCCCGGAGACGTCGTGCCAAAGATCGCCTTTAGCGCCTGGGGCTACGTGCGTTATGGGGTCAGCCTCCACCTTCCGACCTATCAGACCGACCGCACCTTTAACGAAAAGTACGAAAAGATGAAGGAGACCTTAAAAAAGATCGATCCAAAAGCCGAAGACCCGGGGATCGACGACGTCTATTCGGTCGATACGTTCGCTTCCGACGTGGCCTTCATCCTGGGAGGGCCTAAATTTTACGTCGAACACTTCCAGGACGCTTTTATCGGCTTTTTTATGGACTTTGAAAAAAGAAGCAGCGTCCATAATTTAGAGCAGATGAAAGTCTTAAAGACGCTAGAAGAAAAGATCTACCTGCTCGACCCCGCCAACGCGGAGCGTATCAAACCGCTATTGTACAAAGACGGGAAGTTAAATCTGACCTTTGCCGTCCCGCTGTTTCGAAGCCACGAGATGGTCGAAGAACTCGCCTGGCTCGAATCCTTTAACTCGCTCGCGGATTTCGGTCCCGACAACTACCAGGCCGCCTACTTTACCGGTGTAACCGACCTCGACGTCGACAGCGACTACGTCAGCCACGTCGTGATCCTAGACGGTCAGGAACAGGAGATCGCCGAGGAATTCTGGAACGGGCTCACCCTCGCCGGGCAGCGCGTGGTCGTGCTCTCGACCGACCGCCAGTACAAAGTCTGGTTCACCGGGAAAGATACGATGAACTACAGCGTGAATTTATACGATATGATCCTCGGCCGCTTCGTCTCGGGAATCGACTTTGGGGATCTCACCCCACCGAGGGGCGGGCGCCTTAGCGGCAACATCCACCGCCAGATCGACCGCTGTAGCCTCTCGGCCAACCGGAGGCTCCTTCGGGCCCAGGAGATCTACAAAGGCAACCTGCCGGTCTACACGGTCATCCCGGAAGTCCAGGGCCCGGGAAAAGTCGTCGGCGGTGGCTACTTCGTTCCCACACAGCTCGCACTGATAAGGGCGGTCGATCTCAAGGGGAGCTTAGACGGGATCTTCATCGAAGGTAAACGAAAGACCAAGAGCGACATCTACCGCTTCTATCCAGGTAGAAATGTCCGGATATTGGTAAAAATCGATTAATATGCGACAATGTAACGAAACTGTAAAAGTTTTGTTCATTTTGTCACGAAATTGTATAGTTTTTTTATCCAACTGGTTGTATAATACAGATAAGACTTAAATATTTTTAAGATTTATAGGAGCAAAGCGAATGAAAAATGGCTCAGTATGGTTCGCTTTGTTTGTTTTTCTTATCTGTACTCCAGTTTACGCGAGTAATAATCTAACCTACAGGGCGCACGTCAGTAACATCGGGTGGATGGATGAAGTAAGCTCCCCGGGTACGTGTGGGACGACCGGACAGGGTCAGAATATGGAAGCCCTTGAGATCACCTCGGACGCGTCTTTTACGTTGCAGGCCCACGTCAGCGACATCGGCTGGATGGACCCGGAAAGTAACCGCTGCGGCACGACGGGCGAAGGTAAGGCCTTAGAAGCCGTGCGCATTCGCTCGAACACCGAAGGCGTCGACGTCTACTACAGGTCGCACGTACGCGACTACGGGTGGCTCGACTGGGTCAAAAACTTCGATTCCAGCGGGACCGAAGGACTGGCTAAGCCCATCGAAGCCCTAGAGATCGTGTTGGTTGCGGCCGGGGGTGAGGCTCCCGGGGACACCGACTGTGGCTTTTTGTACAAAGACATGCCACCGGTGGAGACCAGCGAGTTCTACCAGAGCGGCTTTGACTGGAAGAGTGGGACTTTCGACGACTACTACGTCGGGCTCACCGGCAAAGCGGCGCCGCTTCAGAGTTTTCGCCTGTCGGTACACACGACGGTCTTAGGCGCGATCGAGTACAAATCGCACATCTCCGACATCGGCTGGGAAGAAAACTTCACGAGTGATTATTCCGGCCAGATCGGAAAGAACATCGAAGCCGTCAAGCTTCAACTCATCGGTCCGCTCTCGCTCGACTACGACCTGTACTATCAGGTCCACGTCCAGGATCTCGGATGGCTCGGCTACGCCAAAAACGGGGAAAGCGCCGGTACGACCGGTGTGGCAAAACCCGTCGAAGCCATCAACGTCGTGCTTCAAAAGAAGGGCGAACCCACGCCACAGAGCGACAAAGAAGCGTTCTTACAACCCATCAGTCGTGAAGAGTTCTACGAACTCATCCAGGGTTGTTATCTCGAAGAAGACGGGACCGAAGACCGCGTCGTCGGTATCTCGGAGACCTACATCTACACGGGAGACTTTGAGGGATACTACGAAGTCTTAAACGCCGACAAATACTTCTCAAAAATCCGGCTGGTCGATAGAAAAACAAACGAAGCCATTACCGTCGACCTGGATCAAACCAACATCCGGGGCGGCGACTTGAAGCTCACAGCCGGGGGCGTGACCCGTAATTTAAAAGTCGGCCGTACGATCGACCGGCTAAACTATAGCTTTTCCAATATCCCCGGAAAAGAGTTTTCCTTAAAGTTTAGACCGTAAACTTAGTTTAATTTGGCACCGAAATTCCGGTGCCTTTTTCTTTTCTCGCAGGCGAAGTTTTGGTAAACTAGATATAGAAAGTAAGTTTCTATATAGCGGGGAACCGCTAAAACACGAGCTAAATCATGAAAATATTACATCTATCGGACCTACATCTGGGAAAGCGCCTGCTCGGCTACGACCTAATCGAAGACCAGCGCTATATCCTGGGTGAGATCATAAAAAGTGTTAAAGAAAATAAACCCGAGCTCATTCTAATATGCGGGGACGTCTTCGACCGGGCCAACCCGAGCGAAGAGGCCGTAAAACTCTACGACGACTTTACGGGTAGGCTCACCGAGCTCGCGCCGGTATTTATCATCGCCGGAAACCACGACTCGGCGGTTCGCCTACAGCTTTATAAAGATAGACTAAAGGACAGCGGGCTCTATATCGAGGGGGACTCGGGAGAAGGACTTTGTCACATCGACGTAAAAACCTGTGAGATGCCCGTAAGAGTCCACATGCTCTCGTACGTGAGCGCGGCAAATCTCGGTTCGGACGACCTGCAGGACGGGCTTAAGGCATTGTTCGACGGCTGTGAGATGGGAGAGGGGCTCAACATCCTTTTGTCCCACCAGTTTTTCCTGCCCGTGAGTAAGAACAGGGAAGAGATGATCGACGGCTCGGAGCGCATCAAAGTCGGCGGGGCCGAGCGCATCGACAGTGGGATTCTCTCAGCCTTTGACTACGTCGCCCTCGGCCACGTCCACCGGTGCCAAAAGGCCGGAAAAAACGCCTATTACAGCGGCAGCCCCTTAAAGTACGCGGTCGACGAATCGGAAAAGGTACTTCTTTACGTTGAGATCGGACCGGACGGCTTTGAGGTCAAAAAGGAGGCCCTTAAGCCACTTAGGGAGGTGCGCACGGTTAGGGGGAGTTTCGAAGAGATTCTAGAACAGGAGCCGAGCGAGGATTACGTGTTTGTTAAACTCACCGATACCGTGCCGGTCTACGGGGCCAAGCGCAAACTTCAAAAGATTTTTCCGAACATTTTGGGGATCACGGTCGAAGGGCTAGAAGAAGAGGAATTTGAAGATATAAAGACGGACTCGCCTTTAGAACTCCTTGAACTGTTCTTTAAATCGAGTGGAAGAGACTTAAGTCCCAAGCAGCGTGAGATCGCGAAGTCCTTTTTTTCGCAGATTTGAGAAAAAAGAAAACCGCCTGGAACCCTGAAACATATTATCTTAATCTCGTTCAAAATTTTTATTAAAAAAAGGAATTTAAAAATGAAAAACCTGGTAAAACCAGAAAAGCATAGGTTCCAGACGGAAAGTATTGTCAAGACAATAATTTACACTTTTTTAAAACTAAAGTCAATAGTTTGAGTTCGACAAACTTGGGAGGGAACTATCAAACCGGTAAGACTGGAAATGGAGGGCTTTGGCCCTTACGTCGATAAGACCGTGATCGATTTTGAAGATTTCGACCGGCTGACCTTAATAAGCGGGCCGACGGGCTCGGGAAAGACGACGATCTTTGACGGGATCTGTTGCGCGCTGTTTGGCGATCCCAGTGGGGCGCGGAAGTTTTCGCAGATGCACTCGAAAAACCGCGACGTGAGGACCCGGGTCGCTTTTGATTTTGAACTAAACGGAAAACGTTATCACATCGAACGCTCGCCGGGATACGCCACCGAAGAGCGAAAATACAACGCCGAAGCCCTGCTCGTCCTTCCCGACGGAGGGATCGTCCAAAAGAGCAAAGAAGCCACCAGGAAAATCGAAGAGATCCTGGGGATCACGAAAAACGAGTTCGGCCAGATTGTCATGATCGCCCAAAACGACTTCATGGCCATGTTAAAGGCGACAAGCGGTGAGCAGGAGAAGACTTTCAACCGGATCTTTGGGCTGACGTTATACGAAAATTTTGATAAGAAGGTAAAAAAGGCCTTCGATGAGGCCAAAGCGGATAGGGCTTTAAGTGAAGAAAGACTTCTTACTTTGTCCGAGTATGGGACGGAGGACCCGGTAGAGAGCTTAAAGGCGGACTTAGAGGAGTTAGAAAATTCCAGAAAAAAGACGGTCGAAGAACGGGAGATCCTTTTAAAAGAGATCGACCGTTTTTATAAAAAGAAAGAAAAAGCGCTGCGCTTTAAGGAGCTTGAGAGGCAGGAAAAAGACCTGCTCGCCCAAAAAGACGAGCTAGACGAAAGCTTTGAGCAGGTAAAAGCGAAGCAGGAGAGGATCGCCCTGCTTGAGAAAGTAGACGGGTTTAAAACCGACTACGATAAGATCTTAGAGCTTAAAGACGAGACGGACGAACTCAAAACGAAAACCGCAGAGGATGAAAAGAGTCTTTCGGAGGTCAAGGAAAAGCTTGTAGAGAACAAAAAGAAGTTGTCGGATTTTGACCAAAAAGACCTAGAGAGTCTTAAAGAGAGGATCGCCGTCGGTGAGAGCAGGCTCGACTACTATAAAGACTGTGACGAAAAAAAAGAAGAACTCGAGGACTTAAGGAAGAAAGCCAAAGCGCAGATAAAGCGTAATAAGGAGCTTTTGGCCCGTATAAAAACACTTGAAGGAGAAAAAATCGAAATCGTCCTGCCCGAAGAGATCGTAGCCGCGTTGTACGAGACAAAAAACAAGCTTGAAGCGGTAAAAAGAGAACTGGCCGAAGCTAAAGAGGTCGAAGAAAAACGGGAGCGGGTCAAAGACTTAGAACAAAGGCTAAGTCAGGGTAGAGAGATTCTTCTAAAAGCAAAAGAAGATTACCTTACAACTCAGGAAGATTATCAAAAGGCTTTTGAACTCTTCTTGGAAGACCAGGCGGCAGTTCTTGCTACGCATCTAAAAGAGGGCAAGCCCTGTCCAGTATGCGGAAGTACCGAGCACCCCAGTCCCAAAGCTTCGGAGAGTCACGAGACGGTCGATCTAAAAGCACTGGAAGAAGAAAGAAATCAAAAACGGACGACGTACGAAAAACAGAAAAAAGACTTTGATATCTTAAAGAGCGAAGAAGAAGAGCTAAAAAAGAGTCTGGAACAAAAACAACTCCGGCAAGTCGACGAGCTTTTGGAGGCCAAGAAAGGCCTTGAAGAAGAGTTCGAGAGTCTTAAACAGAAACAAGAGGTCAACAAGAAAAACATTTTACGGGAAGACAAGCGTAAAGAAGATCTTGAACGTCTTAAAGAAAAACTGGCTACTCTTAAAGAAGATTACGTAAAGGTCGTAGAGCGCGGTGAGTATCTAAAAAGGGAGCTCAGGGAAGACGTGATGTCGTATGATACGGCCGTAAAAAAGCTGGAAGAACTTCGGCAAGAACTGAATAATAAGCAAGAAGCGTTAAAGAAGCTCGAGGAAACCGAACAAAAGCTCACCATGGATCAGGTACGGCTAAACGAGGGACTAAGATCTGCAGGGGAAAGGCTTCGTGAGAAGCGTAAAGAGTGGATGGCGTCGGGATACCGTCTTAAAGAAAGTTTAAGGCGCGAAAATCTTGACGCGCTTACCTTTAAAAAGCTTTTATCAGAGCTTGACGAACTTGAAAGCTACCGTAAAAGTGTGATGGATTTTTACGCAAGACTTGAGACGGTCACAGCTCAGCTTAAGGTCTTACAAGAAAAACTTAAAAACGAAGAACGAATCAGCAGCGAAGGACTCGATGAAGAAGAGGCCGAACTTTTAGATAAGCGTGCCGAGTACGAGCGCCTGCTTGAAAGGCTTAAAATCGGTGGGGAGGAGCTAAAAGATAAGATAAAACAGGTAAAAGGACTTTATACCAAATACTTAGAGCTCGACGAGAGAGTCAACGATCTAGGGGCCTTAAACGATACGGTCAACAAAAAGGGACGGACATTCGCTCAGTTTGTACTTAGTTATTACTTTAAGAAAATCTTAGAGCGCGCCAACAAACGCTTGTATACGGTCTCACTCGGCCGTTATAGTCTGATCCAACCCGAAGCCGGAAGGCTCGGACTAGAGATTTACGATGGGCAAAATAATAAAACCAGGGAGATCACTACGCTTTCGGGTGGCGAGATGTTTTTTACCTCGCTCTCTTTAGCTCTTGGGTTTAGTGAAATCGTCGAAGAAGAATACGGCGGGGTACGGCTGGACACGATTTTTATCGACGAAGGCTTTGGTTCACTCGATCCCGATCATTTGGAACGGGCCGTCGAAGTCCTTCTTAATCTCACCGGTGACCGGAAAGTTTTTGTGATCTCACACGTCGAGAGCCTAAAAGAGCTGATCGACGGGCAGATCGTGGTCGAAAAGAAAAAAGATCATAGCGAAATTCGCACATAAATTTTTTCGGCGTTATCAGTAGCGTTGATAAAAAAGAAGGTCTGGGTAGGTTAAAACTTACCAAAAATCGTGGATTTCCGTTTATACACAGGCTTATCCACAGACTTACCCACAGATTGTGTATAAGTAAAAGTGTTAAAGTGTCGTACAAAGTAAAAGGAAACGCTGCCAACTGGGTATTTACAAATGCGATTAGTTGTAAATAAAATAATTTCGCATAGTTAAATACTTAAGAAAATTTAAGAATAAATCCTGTGTATAAAAACTGTTTATAACTTTGGGGATAAAATCTCAGATATTTATAGGTGTTTGCAGTGTGCTTATCTGAGATTTCTGGAACTTAAATTTAGGATAATAACAGAAAGAAAAGAGGCGCCTGAAGGCCGCCCTACTCAGAATAAACTAAGCTGTCTAATTTTTGTGACTGTAATTAGGCAGCTGTTTTTTTTCAAAGTTTTTTAATTGTTCCAAAATAGGAATCGAAGCCTGTTTTAAGATTAAAACCTTGGTATAATTAGTTATAGGAAAAAGAGGCCTTTGAACCGCCTCTGAAAAAAGATATTATTTACCTAATTTCTCCGGCAGTAGGAATTAGGCGAAGTGCTATCGGACTCAGAGCTCTTGTTTTTATCTGAGTCCTTTTTTAATGCTTTAATTAAGCTGATCGCTTTTATGACCATTAGGATAAAGATCATGATCAAAATCACGAGAATCGCCAAAATGCATAAAAAGATTAAAGCTTCAAAAGCGAATGTCATTTTCACTACCTCCTTTCCATTAAAATTTACAATTAAAAACGTAAATTCTGACAGTTCAGAGGCGGCCTAATCCAAAGACCTTACTCATTTATTTTAAATATCCAACCTATTTGTGCGATAAAAAAGAGGTCTCAACGAAACTCAGATTTTACTTTCAGCTGTAAAATTAAGCCAACTATAAAACTGATTTTATTTCGAATCTACAAACAAAAATTTAAACTTCCTTTTTTGACAAAACTTTGAGCCGGTTTCACTTCCGTTTTTCGTAAATAAGTTCCTCTTTAAACGAATTTAGAAAAACTATGTAAGAATAATGAAAGAACTAAGCTTGGAAGGAAAAACGTATTTAAAATCTTCTGACAGGTATAAAAAATTTTGGTAAAATATAATCTTTGCTGACTTCCTCTGTTAATCTTGATAAAATTTAAAGCAAATACACTTTAGAAAGAGAGAGTATGAAAAGAGGTTTTTTAAGTATCTTTCTGATTTTCCTTTTTCTGCTCATTCCGGTTTTAAGCGTCAGCGCCGAAGGGGAGACCTACAGCGTCGCTTATACCGGAGAGTTCAATGGGGGCTCAGGAAGCGGACAGGACGGATCGGAGATGGCCGGTCCGGACCGTTTGGAGTGGTTAAACGTTCACGTTTCGCCGGCTCTCACCGAAAAAGGAAACATCGAGTACAAAGTCCACAACGAAGAAGTTGGTTGGGGACCTTGGGTTCCCGGCCAAAACGGAGCCGGAGCTTCGGGCAAAGGCATTCAGGCCGTCCGAATCCGACTAACCGGTAAACTGCAATATTACTACGACGTTTATTACAGAGTTCACTCGCCAAACGTCGGTTGGAGCAATTGGGCCAGAAACGGCGCAGCCTGCGGAAGTGAAGGGCTGGGCCACAACGTCAACATCATCCGAATCTCCTTAACCCAGAAAGGGGACGCCCCGGGACCGGAACCGATCGATGGCGCCTTTACGCAGGCGCGATGGGCC
>CANRHG010000066.1 GCA_947630385.1 uncultured Eubacteriaceae bacterium | reverse complement strand
CTCAGCTATATCGAAGGCGGAAGCATCGTCACGCTCCAGCCGATCAAGGTCAATCCCGTCGACACGACCGGTGCCGGCGATACGTTCTCAGGCGTTTTGGGAGGCCTGCTCGCCAAGGGTCTTCCGGTAGAGGAAGCGATCTACAAAGCAGCCGTAGCCGCCGGCCTATCGGTGGCCCACAAAGGCGCTTTGGGCTCGGCTCCCAAAATGGAAGAAATCGACCTGTACTTGTCCAAAGCCGAAGAAGGCGCGGACAACAGCAATTATTAATAGAGTCTAAAAAGCGCGAAGAGACGATCTTCGCGCTTTTGCTTTTTTGGCCCATATTAGCCGGGCTAAATTGATTTTTCTTTGATAATGCCCTTTTTATAGGCCGCGAGTAGCATATTTAAGTCATTGAGCTTTTGCTTTATTTCTTTTCCGTTGTCCGTGTCCCGGACCATGATCCGGTCAAAATGGGACTCGACGACTTCTTTTTTCTCATCAAAGCCGCTTTGTTCTTCTAAGGCCTTCTCGACCGAGTCAAAGGGTCGGTGGCTGATCAGGAGGAGCCCATAGGAGTTAAAGGTAAGCGTATAGCCCGCGATGCCGGTCGTCGAGTGATAGGCTTTGGCAAAGCCGCCGTCGATGACCAGCTGTTTTCCTCCGGCCCGGATCGGCGACTCCCCACTTTTGATCTTGACCGGAACGTGCCCGTTGATCATATGCCCTTTTTCCGGGTCGATCCCGTATTCGGTCAGGATGGCCATGGCCGTTTCCTTTCCCTTTTCCTCGTCGTTTATGAGCTGATAATACGTATTGTATTTTTCCTTATGCGTCTTCTTGTCTTCGATAAAATAGCGCTCGAACGTGGCCATCTTGTCTTTACCGAACAGCGGAGAGTCCGGAGAGCACCACAAAAACCATAAGAAATCCGTGATCGGTGAGTACGAGTCGTCGTTACTGGAAAAGTAAGCTTCCCTTGCCATCTGGTCGTACTTGTCCATCAAATCTTTCCCGGAGTAAGTTTTCCCGTCGATGATCTCTTCGCTAAAACTTCCGTCCGGCTCCATGAGCTGACAGGCGTGAAAGAGGAGGTTGTCGTTATAGGTTAAGTACATACTTCCTTTATTAAATAGGAAGCGGACGTGGCGCTGGAGCTTATCGCTCTTTTTAAAAGCCGAGACGAGTTTATCGACGACGTTTTGTTCTTCCTCGTTTAGTTTCCACGGCTCGTTCTTATCAACGGTCGGAAAGCTGTGGTCCTTTAAGGCAAATTCTTCCCCGTCGATTGTGATCGTCCCTTTATCGTAATCGATGTTTCGAAGCAGTCTCCTATCGTTCATCTCGTACTCGGGATGAGCCGAAATGATCTGGTCTTCGAGTTTCATCTGGAGCATCGTGATGGCTTTGTGCATTTTGGCCATCAGCAGCTGATCCGGATCGTTTTTCCAGTCCTCTGTCGCCGTCTTGGGCTTAAATAGGTTCACTTCGTCGTCGCTGTAGATACGGTTGGCAAAACTGGCCAGGGGAAGGAGGTTGATCCCGTATCCCGTTTCGAGCACGTCCATATTCCCGTACCGCAAGGCAATTCTTATAACGTTAGCGATACTCGCCGGATTGCCCGCGGCCGCTCCCATCCAAAGGATGTCGTGGTTTCCCCACTGGATGTCCATCGAGTGGTGTTTCATCAGCGTCTCCATGACCGCATGAGGGGCCGGACCCCGGTCGAAGATGTCGCCGATGATGTGAAGGTGATCGATGACGAGCCGTTTAATGAGTTCGCTGATCTGTTCGATGAATTCATCGACCCTGCCGGACTGGACGATCGACTGGATGATCGCGTTGTAATAATTCTTTTTGTCGGTTCTGGACTCATCGACGCGGATGAGCTCTTCGATGATGTTGGCAAAATCGGGTGGCAGCGCGTCGTGGACTTTTGAGCTTGAATATTTTGTCGCGCATTCCCTGGCTACCTTGATCAAGCGGTAGATCGTGGTCTCGTACCAGTTTTCAAGATAGCGCTGCGGGAAGTCCCGTTTGATGAGCTCGAGCTTTTCTTTGGGATACTGGATAAGAAGTGTAAGATCGTCTAAATCGTTTAACGTCGTCGTATTTTCCAGCGCTTCGAGCACTTTTTTTCGTACGGCCCCACTCCCGTTTTGAAGAACGTGATTAAAGGCTTCGTCTTCGCCGTGGATATCGGTCAGGAAGTGCTCGGTCCCCTTGGGAAGATTAAGTAGCGCCTCGAGATTAACGATCTCTCCGATAGTCTGTGTAATGTTTGGATAGGTATCCGACAGAAGCTCCAGGTACTTTCTGTGGTCTCCTAATTCTTGTCTAGAAAAATCTTTCATAAAACCCTTTACTTTTTCGCCGAAAGAGCGTATAATAATTTTTACGTGATTCCGTAGCTCAGCTGGAAGAGCGCTACGTTGACATCGTAGAGGTCGTTGGTTCAAGCCCAATCGGAATCACCATTTAATTTGACTATCCAACCTCTAAATCAGGCAGGTCCTGGTTTAGAGGTTTTTTTAATATCTATCCCAAATCTTATATTTAAAACCGGTCGACTTCAATCTATTTTGTCATCACTCCCGTTTTTGAAATCGCTATCTTCAAAAACGTTTATCATTTCTTCTAACGTTACAAGATGAACATTCGGTACTTCACTAGCTAAATCGATAGCTTCCGGTGTAAAACCGCTTTTTGAAAAAACGTAGTAATGTTTGATCAGGTGCGGGAAAAGCCGGCTTTTTTCAATAAGATCTTTTAGAACTTTTACTCCTACTTTTTCACCCGTCCACTTGACCTCCGCGAACAAAGCGTTTTCTTTATCGGCCTCACCCACGATATCGATTTCCACCTGGGACTTTGTCTTTGGATCCGTTCCCCACCAGCGGCCCAAAGAGTAAAACGATATGGGCGCCTTATCTCTGGCTAAAAGTTTCCATAAATATTCTTTAGCAATATCTTCAAAAATAGGGCCGACGTATTCGTTTAAAAACGGCTCGATCCTATCAAAAGCTTTTTCCGGAAGCTCTCTGGTAATTAAAGGAAGATTGGACGGAATGAAACGAAACCAAAACTTAAAAATGTTGTCGTTAAGTTTATACAAGGTCCTTTTATTTGTCTTCTCACCGTAAGGATGTTCCTTAAAAACTAGGCCCAGCCCGATCAAATTTTTGGTGATTTTAGCGCAACTACTGCTGTTAAGTTTAACCTTTGAAGCAATTTCAGAAAGCTTTGTGGCTCCACCCGCAATGGCTGCCAAAACCGAATAGTACGAACTTAACTCGCTTACTTCCTGTTTTAATAGGTTTCTGGGTTCTTCCGACAAGAAAGAAGATCCGTTTAAAAACGTTCTTTTTACATTTTCCTTTACGCTTGCTTCCGGGTCGATTTGGCTCAGATAATACGGCGTTCCACCATAAATTGCGTAAAACGTGACTTTATCACGGTTGTTTGTGTTATTAAAGTACGCTAGGCTTTCTTTAAAACTTAATGGTTCAAGTTTTAACTGGGCAGTTTTTCGGCCAAAAAGCGGCGCTTTATAAGCGACAACTTCCTTTTCCATAAAGGAGATCGAGGACCCGCTTAAAATGAGCATCATCTTTGAACGGTCTTTATATTTATCGATTAGCATCTGAAGAAGAGAGGAAATGGGCTTATAAGCCGTAGCCAAATAAGGATACTCGTCGATGACAAAAACAAAGTGTTCATTTAGTGAAAACTTAAATAGATTTTCAAGCGTTTCAAGATAAGATGAAAAAGATAAACTGTTTTCGAATCCTTCAAACTCCGCAATGGCGCCACTTAAAAGTTCCAAATTTAAAGTTTCGTTGCCTTCGACCGCGTTGAAGAAAATGCCGGGCTTATCTTTCATAAATTTTGAAAGAAGCGTCGATTTCCCGATTCTTTTTCTTCCGGTCAAGATAACTATCTCAAATTTATTATCCTCGTATAGGTCTTCTAGAACATTCAGTTCTTTCTCTCTTGCGATAAACATCTTAGCCTCTTCTATAAATTATACTATCAGGAACTTTCCAAAAATAAACTGCCTTTAAAAGCAGTTTCTTCACAAGACCTGAATTCGTCCGCCCTTTTTTTATTGAAAACTAAAAAACCCACATCCGTTATAGCAGATGTGGGATCCTAACTTTCTTTTGGTTCAAATTATTTTGTCACTAGAATATCCAAATCTTCTTGAATCTTTATCATCAGCCGTTGCTTGTCTTGCTTCTTCCGGGAATTCGTCGACGAATTGCGAAGCAAATTCCAAAGTTGATATGAGCGCCGCTTTTGCCGCTTCATTACTGTTGTTTCCTGCCATACAACCGGTCGCTGTTACCATTATAACCAGGGCAAACCCTGTTTAACATCGGAAAACAACGGTACCGTTATAGAATCAATAGGAAATGCAAATACCTTTGTTCCGTCTTGTTAGAGGTAATCATGTTTTAAGCGAAAAAAGATATAATATCTTAAATAAGAAAATTTGAAAAACGAATGAAAACGCTGTGAGTCAAGCGTTTAAAAAGTTAAGAAAGAGGTTTATTATGGCAGTTATTACTTACGTAGGAAGCGGCCAGATGGCTAGCGCTCTAGCCTTCCCGGCTTTTGAAAACGGACACGAAGTACGCCTCGTAGGCTCTCCTCTCGACGGTGAGATCATCGATCGTTTAAGAGAAGACAACTACCATCTCAATCTAAAGCGTACCCTGCCCGATGGAGTAAAGTATTATAAAGTAGATGAACTCGAAGAAGCCCTCGACGGAGCCGACGTGGTCTTAGGCGGCGTTTCAAGTTTTGGGGTAGACTGGTTTGGAAAAGAAGTTCTGCCAAAGATCAAAGATGACGTTCCGGTCCTTTCAGTGACCAAAGGAATGATCGAAGAAGACGACGGTAACATGATCACTTACCTCGATTATTGGGACGAAATGAACGACGGCCGTCTAAATCTAAACGCGATCGGCGGACCTTGCACGAGTTACGAACTAGCCGACCACGACAATTCCCAGGTTGCTTTTTGCGGAAAAGATATCGAAACGCTCAGAATGCTAAAAGACCTCTTAGAAACGGACTACTATAACATCAATCTATCCAACGACATCACAGGCGTTGAATTTGCCGTAGCTCTAAAGAACGCTTACGCTTTAGCCGTAACCTTGGCCGTAGGACTGGCTGAAAAAAGAGAAGGCGAAGGCGCGATCCATTATAATTCCCAGGCCGCTCTCTTCGCCCAAAGCGTCAAAGAAATGACCAAGCTTTTAGAACTCGCCGGTGGCGGCGCGGAAAATATCATTTACGGCGCCGGCGATCTTTACGTTACCGTTTTCGGCGGAAGAACGCGACGTATCGGAACGCTCCTCGGTCGTGGACTGAGTTTCGATGAAGCGATGAAAGAACTCGAAGGGGTTACGCTCGAATCGATCGTTATTGCTTCGAGGACGGCTTCTGCCGTAAGAAAACTCGCCGAGCAGGGAAAAGCCGACTTAAACGATTTTCCACTTCTCATGCACGTTGACGAGATCATCAACCAGGGAAAAGAAGTCAATATCCCCTGGAAGGAATTCGAAACCGAAACCGTGATTTAGTCGCCCACACCAAGATCCGTATTCTTAAGTAGAATATGGATCTTTTTGTTTTCCTTTATTTCCGGATACAGCTCCCTCATAAATTCTTTGACAAGCTTTGGATCTTCTTCAAGATTTTTACGCTTGGTATAAATGTTTAAATAGATGTCCTTAAAATACTCCTGCGCAATCTCAAGATCCCTTTTTAACTGCTCCAGGCTCTGTCCTTCGATCCCAAAAAGTAGGCAACATTCATCAAAAACTTGCGCAACTTCTTTAACATCAATCTTTCCAAAGCCCTTATTTAAAACATTTTCACGAAAATCTTCATCAAAAGTCTCGATCCCGATCCTCGCGTGTAGGTCGACTCCCATGGTTGTAAGTCTTTCCCTAAGATCTCTTACTTTCGAAAGATAAAACAGATGGGATTCGATGCTTAGGTCTTTTATCCTTTTGTCTTCTAATAAGTCGTAAACCTGGTTTATAGTTGCTTTGGGAAGTTCAAAAAAGCTTCCGCTGTTGATCACGGTAAGCCTGCCCGTCTCTCCGGTGACGCGCTCCAAAACGGCTTTATTTAAAGCCGTACTTTCATCTAGGTCCGAGACGTCCGTATAGTAATCACAGAAATTACACTTTTTCCAAAAACATCCTTTACCCTGAAGGAGGACGATTTCTTCCGGCCTGGATCCTTCTTTGATCAAGCTGTATCTTTGGTCAAACTCCATCGACTAAAACCAAATCCTTGTAAATGAGTACCGGCTCATCTCCCGGATGCTTTTCCAAAAGCTCAGGACTTAACTCACTTTTCGGCCGTTTGTTGTAAATAATGTCGTTGTCTTCTAAAAAGGTTTTAAACTTTTCGTAGTCCACTCCTTCATTGACGTAGAGCGTCGGAGCGTCGAGGATAAACTTTTCGATGGCCTTGGTAACGCCTTCATGGTCGTTGTCATCGCTTACCCAGTACGCGGCCTGTTTCATATGTTCTTCGGCCTGACCCATCGCAACGCCAATCCCGGCAGTCTTTAACATCGTTAAATCGTTATTGCTGTCCCCGACGGCCATGACTTCGTCGTCCTTTAAGCCTAAGTAGTCGGCGAGAAATTTAAGAGCGTAGCCTTTATCCGTATCGTCGGTTATGAGCTCAAAGGAGTTGTCGATCTGCTCGATTAAAGTCACGCCTTCGATTTTCTGTAATTCTTTAAGAAGATCCCGGTCGACGGAAGTATCAAGGAGCGGTCGAAAATTGATCTTTTGAACGTGCCCGCTCTTTATACGCTCAAGCAGCTCTTCTTTTTTAACGGGGATCGAATGATCGTAAAACAGACTCCTGTATTTTTCGTAGATAAACTCCTCAATTCGGGCATAGTCGGCCTCGTCGACATAATCGCGCTCGTCGATATAAAACTCAAGAAAGTAATCGGAGACTTCAAGAAGTTCTAAGATCTTATCGAGTTGCTCGTGAGAAAAGGAGCGCGTATAAATCGCCTGATCCGTCTTTAGGTCCGTGACGGTAGCTCCGTTAGAGGTAATATGGTAACGAATCCCTTCAAGATCCTGTACGGACTCAGGAATCAAAGAACGGGACCGTCCGGTCGTCGGAACGACAGTCACTCCGGCGCGGGCGGCCTCCTGCATAGCCTTTAGCGTACGGTCGGTGCAGATGACGTCCGTAGTAAGGCAGGTCCCGTCCAGATCCAGCGCTAAAAGCTTAATCATCTACTCTAGAATCTCTCCTGCTTCTTTTAAATACTGAATCACTTCGAGTTGTTGCGGACAAGCGCTTTCACACTGGCCACATTCGATACAGTCGGAAGCGTTCGGGCCGACCTCGCTAAGTTTTTGATAAGCTTGTCTGGCTTCTTCGAGTCTTCCGGTACGTATTTGCTTGTTGCGGATCTCAAAAATATCGGGAATCGGAATACCCTGTGGGCAACCGTCGGTACAGTAATGGCAGGCCGTACAAGGGATCGTTTTAAGGCTACCGAGTTTTTCCTGCGCGCGGTTGACCGCTTCGAGTTCTTCCTCGTTTAGCGGCTTAAAATCCTTCATGTAAGAAAGATTGTCACGCATTTGTTCGATTGAGGACATCCCGGACAAGACGGTAACGATCCCGTTAAGGGACGCGCCAAAACGGATACCCCAGGAAGCGTCGGAAAGTTCGGGATGGACTTCCTCAAAGATCTCATGAACGTCTTCCGGGGGATTGGCAAGATTCCCTCCTTTTAACGGTTCCATGATGATGACCGGTTTGTTGTGCTTGCGGGCCACTTCGTAATTTTCCCGTGCCTGGTTTTTCGAATCTTCCCAGTCCTGGTAATTGATCTGGAGTTGTACAAACTCCGCGTCGGGATGTTCGGTCAGGATCTCATCCAAAAGCTGTGGACTTGCGTGGAATGAAAATCCCCAGTGTTTTATCAGTCCCTTGTCTTTTAGTTCTTTGACAAAGTCCCAGATCCCGTACTCGTCGTACTTTTTATAATTGCCTTCCTGAAGGGCGTGAAGAAGGTAAAAGTCAAAATAACCCGCTCCCGTGCGGTCAAGCGAGGTATAAAATTGTTGTTTGGCTTCTTCGGCGTTCCTCGGTCCCATCCACGCGCAGAGTTTGGTCGCTAATTGATAGGACTCCTGCGGATATCGGTCGACCAGGGCTTCTTTTATGGCTTCTTCCGAACGTCCCGAATCGTAGACGTAAGCCGTATCAAAGTAGGTCTGACCGGCCTGCAAAAACTCATCAACCATCTGTTTGGTTTGCTCGATATCGATCTCTTTTTCGTGGTCAGGAAGGCGCATGAGACCAAAACCGAGTTTCGGTATGTTTTTTCCTAAATAATCTGACATTAAAAATTCCTAAATCTAGTTTAAATTTTGAGAAAATTTGCCCGAAGGCTGAGAAATGAATGAAAGTGATATGGTTAAGATATCAAAAAAGAAGGACTGATACAAATTATTAAAAATGCAAGATTTAAACTTTCTAAATGTTTTCTTAAATTTTTATTAATTAGCTTGAATAACTGTAGGTTTTTTGTAGTAGTTTGGAACATTGTGTAATTAATTCGGATTTTAAATTTTACTTAGTAATAAAAAAGCCCGTTACAGATATAAAAATTATCTATAACGGACTATTGTAATCAAATTTAATTAAAAATGGCGGAAAGGGCGGGATTTGAACCCGCGGTACGTTCTTCACGTACACACGCTTTCCAGGCGTGCTCCTTCAGCCGCTCGGACACCTTTCCGCAAGCTTTTCTATTTTAAAACGAAATTCCAACTTTGTCAATTCGTTTTTTCAAATTTTCTCAACTTTTTAGTTACTATTTAGCCTCCCCTAAAAATGGGCATGACTTTAAGGCGGCTATTCACCAGAAATAGTCACCTGTTGTTTAT
>CANRHG010000065.1 GCA_947630385.1 uncultured Eubacteriaceae bacterium | reverse complement strand
CGGGCGGACGGCGTTTACGTCGTTCCAATAGGCTGCCTCGGTGTTTAAGCCGGTAGTAAGATTTTATAGGAGAGATATGAAACGAGCATTAATTAGCGTATTTAAGAAAGAAGGGATCCTGCCCCTGGCCGAGTGCTTAAAAAATCAGGGTTGGGAGATCATCTCTAGCGGAGGAACGGCAAAGTATCTTCAGGATAACGGTATCTCCGTTACCGAAGTTACTTCGGTAACGGAATTTCCCGAGTGTTTTGACGGGCGAGTAAAAACCCTGCATCCGAAAATCCACGGCGCGATTTTAAACATAAGGGACAACGAAGACCACCAAAAACAGGTCGAAGAACTCGGTATTTCTTCGATCGACCTCGTCTGCGTCAACCTTTACCCGTTTGAAGAAACGGTAAAGAGCGGGGCGGATTTTAAAGACTGCATCGAAAAAATCGACATCGGGGGTCCGGCCCTGATCCGCTCGGCCGCGAAGAATTTCCAGGACGTGATCGTCCTAACCGGTAAAGACGACTATAATGATGTGATCGACAAGATTAATAGCGGGGAAGGGGTCTCCTACGAGTTTAGGGAAAAACTGGCGCTTAAGGCCTTTGTCCATACCTCCCACTACGATACGGTGATCGCGAACTTCTTTAAAGACCAACTCGGGGACGACAGTCTCGGTGAAACCTTAACGATGACGTTTACGAAAGTCCAGGATCTACGTTATGGGGAAAACCCCCACCAAAGGGCCGGTTTTTATAAGAGCGTAGAAGACGTCGCCGGGACTTTACCGATGGCTATACAGCTCCAGGGGAAAGAGCTTTCCTATAATAACATCAACGATACCAACGGCGCGCTTGAGATCTTAAAGGAATACTCCGAGCCGACGGTCGTAGCGGTCAAACACACCAACCCCTGTGGGATCGCCTCGGCCGAAAGCGGCTACGAAGCCTTTGTGCGGGCCAACGAAGCCGACCCGACGTCGATTTTCGGCGGGATCATCGCCACGAACACGGTGGTCGACGAAGAAATGGCTAAAGCCATGGTACCGATCTTTTTGGAAGTGATCGTCGCGCCGGACTTTACGGATGAGGCGCTTGAGGTATTTAAGGAAAAACCAAACTTAAGGTTACTTAAACTCGAAGATATCACCGAAAAGCCGAAGACTTATGAGTTCAAATCGGTCGGCGGGGGAATGCTCATCCAGGACTCGGACGACGAACTCATCGATGAGTTAAAAGTCGTCACGGACCGCGAGCCTACACCAGAAGAAATGGAAGACCTGCTCTTCGCGTGGAAGGCCGTCAAAAATACAAAGTCCAACGCCATCTCTTTAGCTAAGGATAAGATCCTGATCGCCAACGGCCCGGGACAGGTCAACCGGATCTGGCCGACCGAAAACTGTATCGCCCACGCCGGGGAAAAGGCCGAGGGCTCGGTTTTAGCGAGCGACGCTTTCTTCCCGTTTGACGACTGCGTCCGCGCGGCGGCAGAGGCGGGCATTACGGCCATTATCCAACCGGGAGGGTCTGTGCGGGATCAGGATTCCATCGACGTTTGCAACGAAAATGGTATAGCGATGGTCTTTACGGGTAAAAGACACTTTAAGCACACTTAAGTAAGAAGAGAGAAAGATGAAGATTTTAGTTATTGGAAAGGGAGCCAGGGAGCACGCCGTAGCCCGGGCCCTGGCAAAAAACGAAAGAGAGCCGCTGATCTACGTCCTTCCCGGAAACGCAGGAACCGGAAGAGAGTTTTTTAACGTAAAGATCCCAATCGACGACAGAGAAAGAATTTTGGATTTCGTCAAAAACGAGGGGATCGATCTGGTCTTTATCGGTGATGAAAAAGAAACGGCCGAAGGCCTAGCGGATGATCTAAGAAGGCTACGCGTACCCGTCTTTGCCCCGTCCTGGAAAGCGGCCAAACTTGACCAAAACCGCGTGGCCCTAAACCGGTTTTTTGACCGCTATAAAATTCCGACGAGTGCCCACCGGACGTTTGATACTTATAGGGATTTCGAAGAAGGCGTCGGCGCTTTTGGCTTTCCGGCTCTCGTACGCCTGGGGACCAAACAACGGGGCGATACCTATATCGTGACTTCGCCCATCGAAGCCCTAACCGTCGCCCAAAAGATGTTCTTGGAAGATCCGAACAATCAGGTCATCCTCGAAGAGTATATTCCGTGCCATCCCGCAACGGTCGTCTGTCTCGTGGATAATAATGCGATCATCCCGGTACAGACCTCAAGAGAGTACTATAAAGGCGGGAATGGTCTGGCACTCGAAGGCCTTGGCGCGTATTCGCCGAACGTCTTGTTTTTCGATTCCGAAGAACGACTCTTAAGGCGGATTTACGACGTCATCCTCCTTCCGATCCTCGAAGGCTTTTTGGATGAAAACTTAAACTACAACGGGATCTTAGAGATCACGATGGCCGTAGACGAGAACGGAGCCCCGAAGGTCCTTGATATGGATTTTAATCTGGACGATCTTCAGGCGAGCAGTTTCCTTCCGAGACTGTCGACGGACTTTTTACACGTCGTCGACGCGTCGATGAACGACCAGATCGATTCGCTCCCAATCGACGTAAGCGATGGGGCCTCGGTCAGCGTCGTCGTCGCGGATAAAGAATTTCCCGAAACGCCGGCGGAAAAACGCCTCATCGAAGGGCTCGAAAAGCTGCAGGGCGTTCACGTCCACCATAATGACACACGCCTCGCGGACGATGAAGTCCTCTCAGACGGGAACCGTTTTATCACGATCACGGCCACGGCGCCGACGATCGAAGAGGCCAAAAAACGGGCTTACCTAGAACTTGAAAAGTTAGATATTGACGATTCAATGTATTTGATGGACGTCGCTGAAGAAGTTTAAATCTAGACCCTACGGGGTCTATTTTTTATGCCGAAAAACTAGAAACGGCTTCGGCCGGAGGGTCTAAGCCGTCCTCCTTTTTTGGGGAATTAAGAAAAAGAAAACTTAAGATTTCTTTTTTTAAAAGACAGAAAAAGTGGCCGTGGTTCCATCCGTGGTTCCAAAAAATTTGGTTTTTTTCACGGGAACTAGTCACGATTAGGGCTGGTATTGGGTAAATCAATTTTGATCATCTCGGGACTCCGACCGTTTTTCGAAGGTTAAAAGTTTTGATTTTTCTTCCTCTATTTCTTCTTCCAGGTCCTGCAATTTTAGATATTCTTTGACGTAAGTTTCACTTTCACTACCTTATTTCAACTTTCTCTTCTACGACGGGTTCTAATTCAATTTTACGTTTGTATAAGCCGCCAATTTAAGTTTCTCCTTGTTTGATCAAATAAATATGAGCGAAAACTTCGAGAAATAAAGCGAGCTGCTTAAGAAGATCTTAAACAGCTCAAGGTAACCTTACAGTTCACCAGTTAATTTAGTTCCTTTTTGATTTTATCAAGTTCTTCCTGAGATAATCCAAACGAAGATATGATTACTTCTTCGCTAACATTGTTTAACAATAAATTCTTAATGCTCTGCTGATCTTTATCCCTTAGCTTCCTTAGCATCTCCTCTGCCTCTCTTTTTGCCTTTTCTGTAGCTTTTTCTGCCTCTAACTTCAGCTTTCTTTCATTTTCTAAAGCTTTTCTCTCATTTTCTATGGCTTTTATCAGAATAGATCTTTGTTGCGCAGCTAATTCATCCACGATAGCACTCATTTCTCTATTTCCTTCCTCATCTTCTTTTATGGTTTTATACTTTATTGTAGCGGGGGAAATTTTGAATTTCTAGACTTGACAAATATTGTTTTCATGTTCTCTGACAGGTCGGGACATTCTATATGGTTTAGTCAAAAAAATTGTTTCTAGCATTAATTCTCACTTGAATCGGTCAAAATGTAGCCTAAAATACCGTAATTAGCTTTAAAATAAATGGATTTTATTAAGTGAAGATAGGCATAGACGGTGAGAGTTTTCCGGTCAGATAAGACGGATCAACAGAGATTTAGTGGGACTTAAGCCAGTATCTCTTAAATAACAGCAAATTTCAGGAGAAAGTAAAAAGCCAGGAACTACCCTGGCTTAGTATTTGACCTTTTCTTCGATATAATCTTTGACTTCTTCGATAGGAAGTCGGTACGGTCCGCAATTCTCCTAAGTTCGCCCCAACCGAACGGGAATAAGTATGGAATGAAGCACCAAGGAATAAAGCGAGCTATTTAAGAAAATCTTAAATAGCTCAAGGTAACCTTACAGATCACCATCAATTTAGTTCCTCTTTGATTCTGTCGAGCTCTTCTTTTGAGATTCCCATTGAAGAAATAATTATATCTTCGCTGACGTCACTCAAAAGTAATTTTCTAATATTTTGTTTTTTGTTTAATGCTGCTTGTTCTACCGCTTTTTTAGCCTCTTCTGCGGTTCTTTTTGCCTCTTCTATGGCTTTTTCAGCTATTAACTTTTCCTTTTCCGCTTCTAATCTCAGCTTTCGCTCATTATCTGCGATCTCCCTCAGGTCAGTTGTTTCTAGTGCAACCAATTGCTGTAATAAAGCGCTCATTTCTCTCTTTCCTTCCTCATCATCTTCTTTTAAAAATTTTATACTTTCTCGAAGATGTTTATTATGAACTTTTTCAGGATCACTTTCCGTAAGATCCATACACAACCTACCAAGCGGCGTGTTTTCATCTTGTTCTAGTGTGTTGACAAATATTCGAACCGGCTCGTCTTCAAGGGAATTTTTTTCCGGAAGAAGACCGTCGTATTCAGCAATTTTTTGGTGAAAACCGTCGTAGGATACGATTTTGTATTGGATTTCGTATGACGGAGCTCCGAATCCAAAAGCATCAAAATCGGTAAAAAAGATCACGTAAATTTTCTTGATATCGTCTGCTTTTACACCTTTAGGTAGTTGATCCGTCACCAGTTGCGAAACATACTCCAATGACCGTTTTGAAACGTTGCCCTGATCCAGTTTTTGAAACTCTAAAATATAAAGGTTCTCGTTTTGATCTTGAAATAAAACGTCAAAGCGCGCATTTTTCCGTTCTAGTTTCCCTTTTTCGATCTGTGAGTAAACCTCTAAGACTTTAATATCCTGGTCGTTTAAAACGCTTTGTATGATCACCTCAACAGCTTTTTTGTTGTTCCGAAAGAGAACGGTCATAAACTCGTTGTTGCCCATAACGGTCATGTTGTCAATTTGCTCTTGGTTGAGCCTAAAGCTGTCTATAATTGAAACGAATTCTTTCTTATCATTTTTGTCTGACATCTATTCATAACTAAAGATGCATCTTTTGTTTCCTATTGTAAAACTAAAAACGTTTTTGTCCCTCTATTGTAGCGGGAAAAATTTTGAAAATCTAGACTTGACAAATATTATTCTGATGTTCTCTGGTAGATCGGGAAATTCTATATAGTTTAGATGTGAAAATTGTTAGTAATATTAATTCTCGCTTAAATCGGTTAAAATGCAGCCATAAATACCGTAATTAGCTTTAAAATAAATGGGTTTTATTAAGTGAAGATACGTACGAGGAGGGAAGCTTTCCGGTCAGATAAGACGGAAAAACAGAGATTTAGTGGGACTTAAGCTAGTATTTCTCACATAACAGTAAATTTCAGGAGAAAGTAAAAAGCCAGGAACTGCCTGGCTTAGTATTTGACTTTTTCTTCGATGTAATCTTTGACTTCTTCGATGGGAAGTCGGACCTGTTCCATCGTGTCACGGTCTCTGACCGTAACCGCGCCGTCTTCGAGGGTATCGAAGTCTATGGTAACGCATAATGGAGTTCCGATTTCGTCCTGTCTGCGGTAACGCTTTCCGATCGATCCGGTTTCGTCGTAATCGATGTTTAGATCTTTTGAAAGTTTCGCGTAAACTTCCTGAGCTTTATCGGAGAGTTTTTTCGACAGCGGCAGGACCGCGGCTTTATAGGCGGAAAGAGCCGGATGGATCTTCATGACGTTTCGGATCTCGCCGTTTACTTCTTCCTTCTTCATGGCGTCGCATAAGAAGGCCAAGAACATACGGTCGACCCCTAGGGAAGGTTCGATGACGTAAGGGATGTATTTTTCCCCGCTTTTTGTATCCGTATAACTCAGATCCTTACCCGACGTGTTCTGGTGTTGGGTTAAATCGAAGTCGGTACGGTCCGCGATTCCCCATAGTTCGCCCCAACCGAACGGGAAGAGGTATTCGACGTCGGTCGTCGCGTTGGAATAATGGGATAGTTCTTCCGGCGAGTGGTCGCGGAAACGTACGTTTTCGGCCGTCATTCCCAGTCCTTCGAGCCAGTCGAGCGCGAATTTCTTCCAATAATCGAACCATTCGAGGTCGGTCCCCGGTTCGCAGAAGAATTCGAGTTCCATTTGTTCGAATTCGCGGGTCCTGAACGTGAAGTTTCCCGGCGTGATTTCGTTACGGAAAGATTTTCCGATCTGGCCGATCCCAAAGGGAATCTTTTTACGGGTGGCGCGCTGTACGTTTTTAAAGTTGACGAAGATCCCCTGAGCCGTTTCCGGTCTGAGGTAAAGTTCGGTGCTGGAATCTTCGGTAACGCCCTGATGCGTCTTAAACATCAAGTTGAATTCGCGGATCCCGGTAAAATCGTGTTCGCCACAGTTCGGGCAAGGGATTTGTTTTTCTTCGATGTACTCGACGAGTTTATCGTTGTCCCAACCTTCAATCGGTTCCACGCAGTTGTTTTCCTTCATATAATCTTCGATCAACTGGTCAGCACGGAAGCGCGTCTTACAGCTTTTGCAGTCCATGAGCGGATCGTTAAAGCCACCGACGTGTCCGGAAGCTACCCAGGTCTTGGGATTCATCAGGATCGCCGCGTCTAGGCCGACGTTGGTTGGGGATTCTTGAACGAATTTTTTCCACCAGGCTCTCTTTACGTTGTTTTTCATCTCCGTTCCCACCGGACCGTAGTCCCAGGTGTTGGCCAGGCCGTCGTAGATTTCCGAACCTGGGAAGATGATGCCACGGTTTTTAGCGAGACTGACGATTTCGTTCATCGTGAAATCTGACATACATACTCCAATCTATTCTCTATTATTAACAAATCCTTATAATATCATAGATCAGTACTCGATTTCTTCTATATAATGAGCGCTGTTGATGGCTGCTTCCGCCCCATCGGCGGCTGCGGTCACGATCTGGCGGATTTCCTTTTGTAGAACGTCTCCCGCGGCGTAGATTCCGGGTTTACCGGCGTTCATTTCGCTGTTGACCAGAATATAGCCCTGATCGTCCATATCAAAGAGACCGGTGTTTTTGATAAAGCCTGTGTTCGGAACGTGGCCGACGAAAATAAAGACGCCTTCGAGCGGGATCGTCTGTTCTTGTTCGTCTTTTACGTTTTTAACGACGAGACCGTTTACAAGACCGTCGCTTCCGGCGGTGATTTTTACCGGAACCGTATCGTAGAGGATTTTGATCTTGGGATCGTTTTCGACGCGGTTGACTAAGATCTTAGAGCCCCGGAACGTGTCCCTGCGGTGGATGAGCGTGATTTCGCTTGCGAACTTACTCAGATATAGGGCTTCTTCCAAGGCCGTGTCCCCGCCGCCGATCACAGCAACGCGCAGATCTTTAAAGAAGTTTGCGTCACAGGTCGCGCAGTATGAGACGCCGAGCCCGCGGTATTCCGACTCTCCTGGGATCCCGAGTTTTCTGGGGTCGGCTCCCGTTGCCAAGATCACGGCGTAACAGGTGTAGGTATTTCCCAGTTCGGTCGTAACTTCGATGGTTTCACCGTTCTTTTTTATATCGGTGATGCTTTCCTGTACGAATTCTACGTTGTTGTCCGCACACTGTCTTCGCATATCTTCGTTTAAGCGATATCCGCTAACGGTCCCGCCGGTTCCCGGGTAGTTTTCGATCGACCAGGTCGAACCCATCTGGCCCCCGGGCTGTTTTTCGAAGATCGCCGTCTTTAAGGTCGCTCTACCCGCATAAACACCGGCCGACATACCGGCCGGACCGCTACCGATAATGATGAGATCGTAATTCATATTTCCTCCTGTTTAATAAACAACCTCTTTAAGGCTATTGACTTTGTGGGTGGTTTCAAGATCGTGCGCGCTGATCGATATGACTTCGGCAAGCGTCGATATCCGTTCTACGTTGGTCAATACATCGACGAAGACAAAGGTCGGAAAGATCTTCTTACTCTCGATCTCGTTGTTGTTAATGCGTTTTCTACGCAGTTTTTCAACGTAGTGATCCATCTCAGCCTCCTCCCGCACCAACGTAAAAGAGCGGTCGATCTGGGAGGGATCGCGTAGGATCTCCGTGACCTGATCGAGCATCTCCCCGATCTTGACTTTGATCTTCTTCATAGCATCGATCATATTCTCCGAAAATTGCGCGTCTTTTTCCTGCATCTCGCGTGCGAGTTCGGCTAAAGCCTTTGAGTGATCGCCGATGCGTTCGATCGTATGGGAATTTTCAATTATAAAAACGACCTGATCGTTTTGGTGGCTTGACATATTTAAGTTTGAGATCTGGATGACGTAGTCCTGAAGCCCGTGCTCAAACTCGTCGATCGTCTTTTCCACCTCGATCGTCTTGTCGATTTTTTCGTCGCTCAAAGTGATCAGCGCGTCCATCGCGCGGCCAAAGTTTTTGGTCGTGATACGGCTCATCTTACTGAGTTCGTTCTGGGCCTGTCCGATGGCAACCCCCGGCGTGTTGAGTAAACGCCAGTCGAGCTTTAAGCCTTCTTCGGCTGGTTCCGGTGGCAAGATCTTTTCAACGACTTTCACGATAAGACCCATAAACGGGAACAAGATCACGGTGTTTGCGATATTAAAGAGCGAGTGGGCCATCGCGATTTGTCTAGCGACGTTCGGAACGACCTGACCGGCGATGGTACTGGAGCCCGAAATGGTCACGATAAATTCATAGATGGGATTGACCGGCATCGTATGATCGATCAGGTAAAGAAGCGGTAAGACCCAGAGCGCGCCAAAGATGTTCACAAATAGGTGTATATAGGCCGCGTCCTTAGCGGTGTTGGAAGTTCCGATCGAAGAAAGTAAGGCCGTAACGCAGG
>CANRHG010000064.1 GCA_947630385.1 uncultured Eubacteriaceae bacterium | reverse complement strand
CCGCAACGGCCAAACCAATCATCGTCCAGCTCGTTGTTCATCCGGTTGCAGATCCAAAGAGGCGTAAAGACTTCGGCGTGTCTTTTGACGCGGTTGGACTGATCCTTATTGTCCCGGTCAAACCTAGTACAGATGATTCCGGTACCCGCAATCAGTTCGGGTCTTATTTGGCTTTCTTTGGTGTAGGCCGGTCCAAACTGGCTATACAGCTCGCTTGCCCAGATGATGTTATCCCCGGAGGTTTTGTCCTTTAGAAGGTCTTCAAGGAGCCCAAGCCCGTTTAACTCTTGTATCTCTGTGTTTATGTTAATCGACATGTTAAATAAAAAAGAAAAGCGCGGAAGTCCCGCGCTGTCAGCTTTGTTTCAGCTCTTTTCTGGTTAGAACTGGTATAATGACCAGAAACTCTTTTGAATGATCCTTTTGACTCATGGCAGAGTTCCTAACTTAGAAGGATCGGAATATACTTGCCAAAATTCCGGTCCTTCATCTTTCCTCCGAACGAAACCGGCCAGTCTAGATTCCCCGAAAACAATATTTTCTTGCGTACCGTTTCAAAATTGGTTCGTCGATAATTTTTTTCGACCAGTTCTTTTTTGAAGGCTTCGATGCTGCGACTGAAGTCCTCCCAGCTCGTTTTCGAAAATCCCTCCGGCCGCTCTTTTTTTACAACCCCCTTCAGGTAGTCCCGAAAGTCTTCGAGCTCTCCCGAGTTGGCTTTTAGGGTTTTAGGTCTACCGCGTTCTCTAAAAGAAAATCATACTTTAACTTTACCGAGATCACCTTTATTGATTTTTTTATCATCTGTCTGAAAAGCTCTATGTCACCGGTCTTGAAGAACTCGGACGTCTCCTCCTCCGGAATTCCGTACCTTTCCCCTATCTCGATCAATTCCCTGATTGCGACCATTACGACCGATGGACGGTAAGGGAAGACTTTGGCTGCGGAAAAGATTTTTTCCACTTCAATTAAGTTAAGGTTGTCCGTGACGATTCCTTTTACGTCTTCTTTCCCGGAAGCTACGAAAGCACGGACGGATTCTCGGTATCGTTTAGCTCCATGCGGTGCATATCTACGACCAACATGGTATCGCGGTCGAGGAACCTTATCTTGCTTAAAAAAAGCTGCTTGGTCAGCCGGTAGAGCTGTTTTGCCATGCGCTCCTCGAGTTTTTCCATCGCGATCTTCTGGACCGTGGAAAACGGCATTTTAAGCTGTCTTGCAATCTTTTGAATGGGTTCGTTCCTGTCGATGAGCTGGCGGCAGATGTAGCTTTCCAGGCGATTAGTAAATATCTTGTACTCGCCAAAGTCCGGAATCAGCTAGCGCTTGCCACACTCCTTGTAAATGTAATACGGTTGTTCGATATTTAGAATAAACTTTTACTCATTTTCGTCGACGTCGATGATTTTCCGGTTTTTCTTTTCGTTGAGGGAGAATTTTTTCGAGCCGCAGTACGGGCTAGCCACGATATGGGGGACGTGTTCCAATTTGTAGTGAAATATACCGTCTTCGTCTATAAATTCTCCGCTGTAGATCAGATTTATATGCTTTGTTTTTTCATCTATAAGTTTTCTGCTTCCGTACAAGGGCTAGTTTAACCTCGCAGAGTAATATTCCTATGAATACTGCTAGGAATAGGATATTATGGACTTTCCTGCTAAATTTATTATGCCACGTTCTGAGCTTATGTGCAGCCGCTCCGGACTCATTTTTCTTCCAATCTTGTAAGTTTAGAGTCCGACTTTCGAAAATCCAGGCGTCAAAGAGGCGTTTTTTGATTTTTCCTGGTTCCCTGAATCTGCGGATGAGATGTTTGAAGAAGTTCTTTATAGTAAAGCCCCGCTCGAAGCCCTGGATTATTGAGTGGTTGATTAACCGAAAGAAAATAAATCCAGTTCTGTTATGTCGAGCGGGACTTTCTTGTTTCTCCAGGCAAATACTGGGGTAAATCCTATCTTGGTATCGAAGACAAAAAACGCAGCTCTTGTTACAGAGCTTCGCAAATTCTAGCCAATGGAGAATAAGAGAGCTAAAACTTACTTTATCTTCAAACCTTATTTTACCTCTTTATTTTTCTCACCAGTCTCTCATTTGCGTTTCGTCTCCATCCGGTAAACCCGATCAGTCCTGACGACTTACCGAACAAATATCTGTTTCGAAACCCGTAGAATAGTATACGCCGGAGATACAAACTGAAATCGTATAGTTCCCCCGCAGCTAAAAAAGCAGGTGTCATAGTAGAGAACGAAATCGTAAAATACACAGGGTCCTTTTCTGCCGTGCGTCTATTATTATGGATATTCTCAATCATAAATGATTGTTGATGACAAAACGCATCATAAGAAATGTTGCTGGTCCACAACTAGGCTTTCTTTAGTCGAAACGGAAACTCTGTTAACAAGTCGATGCCCGGTACTTTCTCTACTTATTTATCCGGTTTACTGGCCTATATTTTTTTGGTCGGGGTTTTCCGTTTCCTTTTTCTTGGCTTACTTCAAATCTCAAGTATTTTAATCAGGTAAATAATTTTCTTCTATTATATATTTGTTGTTTCGTTGCACGCTGTTTTGTTTCCTAGTCGAGGCTTACACAGGCCGAATTTTACTTGCGACTCCTTCTTTTCCTGTTTACATCTTAAAACATCGTTTTATGTTTGCGTTCGTAGCAGACCGTTACCCTTCTATTAAATCTTTTTTTTAACTCCATGTGAAGATGGTTTGGACAGTCCTTAAAGGACATTTTTGTGCTATAGCTTATTTAGTCGCTTTTAAATACACTTTTCTAAATTGGTTTAGACAGGGAATGAAGGCTAAGACCAACGTAAAATGGTTAAGGACCAACATAAAAGAATTTTTTACTCCATTTAAAATTATTAACTTGTGTTAAAATATAAAACTGTGTATTAAAATATGGACTTGGTAATTTTACATGTAAACAAAGAAAGCCGTTCAAGATCAGATCTTAATTGACCTGATAGCGAACGGCTTTTCTGCTTTCTCTATTATATAAAGAATAAAGACGAATTGAACCAAACATTATCCTATTGTTAAAATGTACGTAATAATAAATTTGTTAAAATTCTTAGGGTTATCCATAGAGTCGTTAAACAACCGATTTAAAGAAAGGATCTAAAAATGGCTAAACCGAAAAAAATTAGAAAAATTAAGATTCCAAAAAGTGGGAAACAGCAGGTTGCAAATCTTGAGAAGAGATATAAGCAAGCCATGTTGGATATGTTAGCGGATCTTTTTCCAAATGAAAATTATGATAGAAATTCTTTTTTTCAAAGAATCGCAGTTACCGATATTATTAATCCAGTTAATAAAAACAAGGAATACGGGATTCTTTTTATATGTGATAACACCCTTTTTTCAGTTGTTGAAGCCTTTGACGGTAATCTTGACGCAGCTTACGCATTAGGAATCGAAGGTTTAGCTACTATAATGGATCAATGTGATCAGGTTAAAAGGCTTAATCCTAATTTTAAATATCGTCATCTTAAAGTAATCGTATACGATAATCAACCTAAAGAAATTAAAAATCAAATTGTTCCAATTTCAAAAAAGGATATTACAGACCAACCAATTGTGTTGAGTATGGATGAGATGTACTGTTTTAATAAAATCTTCAGAACGTCTTTACATGGGAAGTTCCCTGTTTTTGTTTTTAATCCGTATACAAATCCAGAAGCTAGTAAGTATTTTGAACTAACTAAGCAGCTTCTTAATGAAATACCAAATACACGTGTTCCACGAATTTAATATTAATTCTTTCAAGATTTTTTTAAACGAATTTTTGAAAACCAAAAAAACTACGAACCTTAGTCAACAACGATCCCTGACGGTGAATCTTCAGAAAATTCATAATTCTCTAACTTCCCAGATCGTTCAAAAGTTTGCTAGTATAACATTCACAGCTTAAAACTTATTTCAAAACGTATTAAAATCGTATCTACTTTTCAGATATATTACCGTTAAAATCCGGCTGTTTATTCAAAAAATTGCAAAAATTTGTTGACTATAGAGTTAATTTAATGTATAATATATAAACTTAGCTTATTAAAAAATGAATCTGAGGAAGCCAACATAGCTGATCCAGGATTCGTATTATTTTCGAAATTGATGAGATTTTCCTCAATTTCGACGTTTTACAGGTTTGTATTATTACCCATTGTAAAAAGAATTTATATTTCTATTTTGATTTATGCAACTAATTCAGAGGAGCTTTTCCTCTACGATGTATAAAATTATCGGCACACAAAAGATTTAAGTCTCCACTTATAACCTCTTGTGTGTTTTTTTATCCTGTTTTTTGTTTTTTTCAGTGTTCTCACACTAACTAGAAATGGGGATAGCATGTTTAAATTGAAAAGTATTTTATTTAGCTTCTTGTTAATTTTAATTGGAGTTGTTATGGGAAATCCAGTATTTGCCCAGGACGAGCTAATCACAAATATAAACGACCTTCCAAAGCTTTCGGAAGTAACCCAACCGCAGAGCAGAGAAGGGGGTAACTCCTCTTACGCCGTTGAAGGTAAAAAAATTGTTATTTTGTACAATCAAAAAGGCGACAACAACATAAAAGATTTAGAGCTCAGAAAAAAAGACTTTACTGCCGGTGAATCCTTAAGTGGTGAAATCGATGTGTTAAAGACTGATCCTTCAAGTGACGCGGACCAGCTGATAGAAGAAATCGGTCAAAATGACAATGTTGCGGCTGTTGACTATGATGACGTCGCAACAATATTGGAAGTACCGAACGATAAGCACTATGAACTTCAGGACTATTATCCGATGGTAAATGCGGACAAAACCTGGAACATAGCCGGCGAGAATGGCGTTCAAGTTGCCGTTCTTGATACCGGTTTACGTACAACTCATGAAGATATTCAAAACCGGTTTTTACTGGCGGGTAAAAGCTTCTACACAGCCGAAATGCAGGATGTTGAAGGTCACGGGACCGAGGTTTCCGGTGTGATTGCAGCGGTTGCGAATAACGAAGTCGGAATTGCGGGGGTTTCCGGAATCAGTCCAGTTTCGATCGTTCCTTACCAAGTTCTTGGACCGGACGGATCGGGCGATACTTCCCTTATTGCACAGGCTTTAAATATCGTTGCGGAATTACCAGAGCAAAAGGTTGTCAATATGTCTTTAGGAGTTCCGGGAAACAATAAGGTTCTAAAAGCGGCTGTTGATAGGGCTGTAAACGCAGGAAAAATCATCGTCGCTGCTTCTGGTAACGATGGAGAAGAACGTTTGTATTATCCGGCTGCCTATGACAACGTAATTGCTGTCGGTGCTGTAAATAGTGAATACAAAAGATGCACAAGCGAAGACTGGGGAGAAGGCAATGGAAGCAGCTACGGAGAAGGCATTAACTACGTAGCGCCTGGTGATATGATAGCAAGTCTCGACGCTGAAGGAGATACCAATTACCGATATTCTGCTGGAACATCTCTGTCAACTCCGGTAGTTACGGCAGCTGTAGCCCAGATCTTAACGATCAATCCGAACTTAAACTTTGATCAAATCAAGGAAATCCTTAATAAAACAAGCCAAGATCTAGGAGAACCGGGTTACGATTTGGAATACGGCTACGGATTAATCAATATGGAAGCTGCTCTAAATGAAGTTGATAATATGATTAACAATCCTGTTGTTTCACTGTCTTCTGAGACTCTCGGTTTAAGAGTTGGCGAAAGTGCACAACTGGGATACTCTACAACTTCAGACTCTAACTTTCATTGGGAAAGCTCAAATCCGGACATTGCATCGGTTTCAGACGGAACCGTTACAGCTAAGTCAAACGGAAGAGCCGTCATTAGTATTATTTCTAAAGCTGACCCGAATATAAAAGCGGATTGCCAGGTTCTAGTAAATAAAGCAACGGTTACGATTTCAGCTCACGCTCAGAACATCGGTTGGATGCCTGCTGTGGATGAGTCAACCATTGCCGGAACAACCGGAAAAAATTTAAATCTTGAGGCTTTCCGGTTGATGACGGATGATCCAGACCTATCAATTATTTCAACTGTTCACGTTCAAAACGTTGGCGATATGGTTCCGGTCGGAGAATCAAGCGATGCCGGTACCGTAGGACAAAACAATGGAATTGAAGCTTTAAAACTTGATTTAACGGGAGCTAATGTTCCGTACTATGATCTCTATTACCGTGTCCACATTGAAAATGAAGGATGGACACCTTATGCCAAGTCTGGCGAATGGGTAGGTACTAAAGGTTTTAATGAACAGATTGAAGCAATTGAACTGGTACTTCCGGTAAGCGGAAACCTTCCACCGGCTGTAAATACAGACGTTAACTGGACGTTTAAACAGCAATAATTTAAACCTGTAAAATAAAGTGATAAAGACTTTATTTTGCAGGTTATTTTTTTCTCACAAACTCCTTGATTTAATATAAGAAGGTCTTCGAAATGACTTTTAGATTTTAAAATCGCCCTAGCTAATCCATAATTAATATGTCCAAATCTACAGAATTTCTATAATAACCGTTTAATGAATACAATTGCATAAGGATTTAGTAGTAGATAGATTCTAAACACATCAAAAACTTTACAAGATAATTAAAATACAAATCCGATCCACTCGCCTATCTGTAGATAAATCCAATAGATCAACTGTTGAGAGAACTCTATTATACTTTGGGACCGCTTAAATTTTTTCATCTTTCTAAAGTTTCCCCATATCAAGGACGACTAGCTTTTAGTAAGAAAAAATTTGTTAAAATCGTGTTATAAAAAAATTTTCGTTAGGATTATTTATTCTAATGATTGAAGACAAAAAGATGTAAAAGAAAAGAGACATAATCTTATTATTTTGAAATAAGATATGTCTCTTTTGTTTTTAAGTATGGTTCCAAAGAATCAAAAAGATTAATTAAAAGATTTTAGATTCTATTGACCTGTTGAAATTTCGATTGGTTTTAGATTAACCTGAATGGCTTGGATCGGGTTACCGGAATCCGGAGTACCGGCCTGTTGACCTCCACTCACCCAATCTGTCCAACCAACATCTTTAAGGTAAACTCGGTACTGGAATTCAGTAAGTTTATCTAAATCTTCGATATCAGAGGATAAAGTTAGAACAATCGAATCTAAAGCTCGATTTTCTTCCATCGTCCCTGCATAAACGCCGTCTCCTACTTGAGGTAGCCAGCCTGTTCCTACCGCATGAACGGTTGTGTTTATTTCTAACCCTTCAAGACCAGATGAAATTCTAAGACCTTCCATATGAACCGAATAAGGATCTCCGATATTTCCACTGGTTGCGCCGTCGTTTACCGTAGGTCTGACAAAACCGGTATTTTGATTATAAGCAATATAATAAACATTCGGATTGGTCTCATCCCCTGGGAAGACCCAGTCTGTTGTAGCAGTCCCAATCATATGTCCAGTCGAATTAGGAGTAGAGGAGGCATAAACGCTGATTTGAATATCCATCGCGTTATTAAAGTAAGAATGCGTATTATTAACAGGAATGCCTTCACAAATCCAATCATTGGTCCCAGGAATTTGGTACATTAATTTGGTATTCAGATCTTTCTGATTTTCGTCTGACCAGGCGAACAAACTCACCCTAGTCGGTGTTTCGGAATTACGAATTACGTGATTTGGAACCACGTTTCTTGCGACAACGCTAAACGAATCCGGTGAATAGGAAATTATATCTATTCCATCACAAAGTATGGGCTCATTTGTAACTATAACCTCAAAAGTCGCAACCAGTTCGTTGCCCGTAGTAGCGGTAATAGTGGCTGTTCCTTCATTTAAAGCCGTGTACGAAATAGTAGTGCCGCTGCTTTCATCTAGGGAAACAATACCTGCCGGGCTTACAGACCAGGAGACGTTAGTCGTACTATTTGCAGGTTCCAAGAGAGCTGAAACATAATTTTTATTGATGCCGTTTCCATCCGGGAGCGTACTTAGATAGACTTTAGATTTAGTTAGAGATATATTCGTCGGATTAATTACATCATCCCCGATCCCAAAAGTTGTATAAGCTTTGATCATGGCATTTCCTGGCGTTAGTGTATTTTCCTGAGACGTGCCATCTGGATTGTCTATTGTAATTGGAAGGGATAATTTCTGTGTTATTTCTTCACTAGTAATATCCATCCAGGCCGGAGCGGTCGTTCCAACCGTTCCATTTAACCCATAAACATAACTTTGACCGGGTTCGACTTTTACGATATTTTCTTGATCAGAAAAACCAATATTCTGTCCAGAAGAATCGATATTATCCTGAAGAACCGTATCGACTAAACCAAATTCAATTGAAGGAATCGGTAGCGTTTCGTATTCAGTTCCTGCTAACTGTGAATTATCATTTTCAAAGCGAGTATTAGAAAAACTCATTTGTTGGACAACAGCGAACTTTGTTCCTTGGGTAATTGGAATTGGTTGAGGAAGTTCCATCGTATAAAATCCAGGATTTTCGTAAGATTCTGTAACTGTAGCCACAAGAGTACCATCTTCCGGACTGGTATAACCATTATTTAATAAATAAACTTGAGCAGTGACCTGGGAAGTCCCGTGAAGGTTTGGTGTACAGGAAACAGCTCTTAAGGTCTGGTCGCTGGTAGCAGTAAAGATGTTGGCTGTTTTTATATTTCCTGGGTCAATAGAAGCAAGATTGTATTCATTATTTAATTTTTCAAAGCAGTCCTGGGAATAATCTCCCTTCACATTATGAAAATCGTATTCATAATTTTTATCGTAGGAATAACCGTTCTCTTCGGTTTCAACATTAAAACCTGAAACGCTATTAATGGAATGGTCGTAATAAGATAGGTAAAAATAACCATTATCCCCATCATTTGGTCCCCATGAATTTTTAAATATCCAGGCTCCGTTTCCAGGGGGTGTCGTATTAAAATTACTTGCCGGATAGTCATCGTCCCAACCAACAATACAAACAGCATGGTTTGCTGGAACGTATTGCGGACAATACTGGGAAAAAGTTTGATCGTTATAAGTGGGACCAGCAACTTGTTGGCAGCCATACCCCAGATA
>CANRHG010000063.1 GCA_947630385.1 uncultured Eubacteriaceae bacterium | reverse complement strand
CGTGTTGCGCGTCATCGTCTCGAAGGTTCGGATCCCGCGTTCGCACAACACGACGTTGTCGTTTCCGCCGGCCATGATGTATTCGGCCGACATCAGGAGTTCTTTGATCGTCTGGGACATCCCCCGCTTGAGCAAGATCGGCTTTTTGGTCAGTCCCAGTTCTTTTAAGAGCGTAAAATTCTGGCAGTTTCGGGCCCCGACCTGGATCATATCCACGTCTTCAAACATAGGAAGCTGCGAAAGGTCCATGATCTCGGTCACGATCGGCAGTCCCGTCTCGGCCTTGGCTTTTAGCATTAAATCGAGCCCGTTGGCGCCCATGCCCTGGAAAGAGTAGGGCGAGGTCCTCGGTTTAAACGCGCCGCCTCTTAAAATGGAAGCGCCCGCGTCTTTTACGTCTTCGGCAATGCTGATGATCTGATCTTCCCCTTCGATGGAACAGGGACCGGCGATCAGACTGATGTTTCCTTCGCCGATTTCAACATCGCCGACTTTGATGATGGAATCGGACGGGTGGAAGGTCCGACTGGCTTTTTTAAATGGCTGATTCACTCTGACTACCCTTTCTACAAAATGCTGCGAGCGAAGCGTGCTCGATTCGATCGACTTGGTATCCCCGATCAGGCCGAGGATCGTCTTGTCCTCGCCTTCGGACAGATTCGTTTCAAATCCCTGGTCCTGCATCTGCTTAACAAGACCGTCGATTTCCTGTTTGGTCGCGGTTGGTTTAAATACGATTATCAAGTTTCCTCCAAAAAGAAAAGGCAGCTCAAAGAGCTGCCTAGAAATATCTTACATAATATAATATCGTGAGCTCTCTGAAATTTATGGCATGACAAAAGACCAGTAAAAATACTGGTTCGTAAAGCCGTAATAAATTCCAGAAACTAAAGTTTTCATAAAAAAGCTACCTCACAACAATTAAATTATAGAAGAAACAAGCGGTACTGTCAAAACGTCCCTTTAGGAGATTTAAAGAGTTTACTTAAATTTTTGGTTTCCTAATTATAGGAATAATTAATTCACCTCAGTAAAGACATCGCGAAGACTAGAGATTAAGAGATTTAGAAGTCAATCGTAGACTTCAGAAACTTCACGCCTTCTCCTCTATCTCTTTTAACGTTCGTCCATCTTTTGTTTTCCATGTAGCTGGGCCACTTATATCATAGCCAAGTACAAATTCAGCGGCTGCCGTTGGACTTGTTAAAAGAATATCTTCCGTAGTAACTAAATCATTAACTTTTTCTTTTAAAAGTTTGACCCGTAATTCTTTCATTCCTTTAGTCTTTATGGATGTCTTCTCGTTGACAGTCGCGCCTTTTAGAACAACAAAACCTTCTGACGTACGTCGTCCGAGTGCATAAGCCTTTCCCATTTTTATTGAGAAGGTCTCTTCTTCCGGTATTATATCTTCAGCTGTTTTTAATAATGGTTCTAAAACTTTATAACCTAAGGTATTAATAAGGACTTTTGCATTATCTATAAACTCTTCCATAACTGCAATTTGAGATTCTTTTATACATATATTTTTACATGTGTTTTTTGTTAAAACATGATATCGCTTACAGTTTTGGGCAATTTCAACGAATCGATACTCAAGATAGCGAATAAGAGCCTTATTTAAGTCTCTACCAACAAAAACAACGGCAGTATTCCAATAAAAACTTTCTTTCTCAGAATCATAATCACGCATATGTTGAATAAGTCGTTCTTTTACATTTTCCGTTTCACCGATATAGACTGAATCCGAACCATCATCTTCCTTACAAAATAAAAAATATACTCCTGCTCGTGTGATTTCATCTCTGTCGCACTTCTTTATCTCCAAACGGGGAATCTTTAATGCTATTCCATTCCAGTTGGATATCTCTGCTTTGATTAAACTATCAGCTGTTCCGTTTACTAGAAATAACTCTATCGTTTTTCCATAAGCCATTAAAATTGTGCTTCCTTTGCTATACTCGATATTATCGCTTCGATAGTCTTATACATAATATAATTCTAATCCCTTTATAGAGTCTACTTAATTGATATTGATGCTTTCGCTTATTTTTTGCTTAACAATCTACTCTAACGAAAATGTTTGGTACCTATCGATAATAAAGTGAAAGTAAAAGGACGAAGAGAAACCCTTACTTAGTAAAATCGATGGAATTTTATTTTAACCATGATTTATGCCCAGATAGCCATCACAAGCGTTCCTATAACAATAAGGACGAGTCCGGCAAAAGATTTCTTCGTCAACTTTTCCTTAAACACAAGATAGGAAAACAGTATGGTTATAATGATACTGAGTTTATCAATGGGGACGACCACGCTGACGAGACCGTTTTGAATGGCATAGTAATAACAGATCCAGGAAGCACCCGTCGCCAGTCCGGAAAGAATCAAAAACAATAGGGATCTTACGTTAATGGCCTTAAGCATTCCGGCCGACCCGACGATTAATACCATAAGCCACGAAAATAGCCACACCACGCACGTGCCTAGAGCCGTCGCAACGTCGGCGTCGGTCTTTTTTATGCTACATTTTGCAAGAATGGCGGTGATCCCCGCAAAAATGCCGATAAAAAGGCCGCGATCAGCCACATAATGTTAAGTATCCGGTTTTGATTTTAAAAGCATGATATAAGGCAAAAAGAGAGGCATTTGTTGGCGCCATAGAACTGGTTTAAAAACCTATAAATCCCAACCACTGCCTCCTCTCAATTTATTTTAGGTTATTGTTCCTTCATCTGCTCATCCGCCCATTTATAAAGGGATTCAAGCGCCGGAATAAGGGTTTTTCCTCTTTTTGCGAGCGTATACTCAACCGTCGGTGGAATCGTAGCGTATTGGGTCCTTGTAACTAACTTATCCTGCTCGAGTTCGCGCAGGCACTTTGTGAGCATGGTGGCCGTGATGCCGACTACCTTTTTTTCCAGCTGTCCGTACCGCAGCGTCTGGTCTTTGGCGTCCGCCAGATACCATAAGATCGGTAATTTCCATTTTTGTCCGATCAGCTTCATCGCGTAAAGGATTGGGCACTCCGTTTCATAAATATTTTCCTTTACCGGCAACGGTTTTTTGTCCATTTTAACTCCATTACTATATTTTTCATAGTTAGAAAGAATAATCTTTCTTCTTGTTAATTGATTGTAACTTATTATAATAAAAAATAACAACTCAAGCTAGAAGGAGTTCTTTAATGAAGAAAGTATTCGAACCGGTCGAATTAAATAATATAGATCTTAAAAACCGCCTTGTGCGCTCCGCGACTTGGGAGGGTATCGCAGGTCTCGACGGAAGCGTAACGGACAAGGCGTATGAAATTTATGAAGAACTGGCTAAGGGTGGTGTCGGCGCGATCATCACCGGTTTTACAAGCGTTTCCCTACACGATTATTATTTCGACGCCATGATGCGCCTAATCGACGACGCGCTGATCCCCCAGTACAAGAAACTGGTCGATGTGATCCACAAAGAGGACACTCCCGTGATCGCGCAGCTCGCTCTCGGCGGCTATTATAGAGAAGTAAACGGAAGGTACGAATTGGTAGAGCCGGATGACATGACCGAAGAAGAGATCCGGCACGTGATCCGCCAGTTTATTGAAGCCGCGGTCCGTGCCAAAAAGGCGGGCTTCGACGGTGTCCAGATCCACGCGGCCCATTTCTTTTTCCTGAGCCGCTTTATCTCTCCGGTCCACAATCACCGGATGGACGCTTATGGCGGGTCCACCGAAAACCGAAGCCGCATCCTTTTGGAGATTTTGGAAGGGATCAAAAAAGAAGCCGGAGATCTTCACGTTACCGTAAAGATCAACTCGAGCGATTTTGTCGACGGCGGCCTCGAAGAAGACGAATCGCTCCTCATCTGCAAGCTCTTGGATCAGGCGGGCATTGATTCAATCGAAGTGAGCGGAAACGGAACTTCGGTCGCCGGAATCAAAGCGCACGTAAACGAAGGTTATTTTGTCCCGTTTGCGGCTAAAGTGGCCGAAGCCGTTTCCTGTCCGGTCATCGTTGTCGGCGGTTTTCGAAGCTTGGATACGATGGAAGAGGTTTTAAACAAAACCAAGATTGAGATGATTTCGCTTTCCCGCCCGCTTTTGAGAGAGCCCGACTGGCCCCAAAAACTTAGGGAAAATCCTACGGTGATTTCAAAATGTATTTCCTGCAACCGCTGTTACGCCACGCCTTGCCATAAGTGCATTTTCCTGGAGCGTGACAAAAGATGATGTTCGAACTAAACGTTCCGACCAAACGAGGTACCGTTTTAAACGGTGTTCTCTTTCGACCGGAAGAAGAAAGAAAGTCCGATACCGTCATGATTGCCATTACGGGCATTCACGGTAACTTCTACTCCAATCCTTTTTATTACAATATTGGAAATACCTTAAACAGCGATGACGTCGATTTTATCTATGCCCAAACCAACGACGCTTTCGGACAGATCGACACTTACAACGTAAATACCGGTAAAGAAGAAACCATCGGATCCTGGAACGAGCGTTTCGCCTTTACCGACGAAGATATTGACGCCTATTTAACCTGGGCCGAAAAAGCCGGATACAAACACATCATCCTCGCCGGGCACTCTCTTGGAGCCAACAAGGTGATCTACTATCTATCCCGCCACCACGATCCGAGAGTTGAGCACTTTTTTCTACTCTCACCGGCCAATTTAAATCACATGATGTCCGGTGTGAGCGCCAGGGAGAAACAGCTGATCAGAAACCAAGTAATGCGCGGGGACGGAAACAAGATGCTGCCGTTTCCCTTTATGGGATGGGTGGATTGCACCGCGAACACGGCTTACGACTGGCAGTTTTCAGGACTACTGAACAACGTTCATACGGAAAAAAACGGGAATTTTTCGCAGGCCGAACGGATCACGCACGACGGTGCGCTTTTGGTAGGAACTTACGACAATTTTACCGATGGCGACCCGACCGAGTTTCTACAAAATCTAAACGATCATCTGCCTACCAAAGATCAAAATCAGCTGATCTTCGTTGAAGAAACGGGACACACCTACCAGATGAAACACCAGGAAGTGGCGGATGCCATCTTGCGACAGATCCAAAAATGGCGAGTTTCGAAATGAAATTTTAATTCTGCGGACGATTACTTCGTCCTATAAAGCAACAACGCTTTTTCTGGGTCCGCATTCTCCATTGTTTAAAATGCTTCCGATAATAAACGACCGCTATTTTTAGGATAAAATGAAGATACCGACCACCCGAGGCGGTTTGAATTTACCGTTAGCGTAATAGAGATAACCAATTTCTGAAAAAACTCGTTAGAGCTACTTTTCTCCCTGGTTCAATTAGGTTAGAATAATTCCTAGGAAGCTTAATCTTTGGATTGTAGCTAATCATTCACACAAAAGGAGAGAAGATGGAATTGTTCTTAGAAGAAGAACTAAAGAGAGCCTTTTTATCCGTTACTTTTCTTACAACAGACGAACTTAAAGAAATCGGTGCGAAGTTAAAAGAATTGTGCGACACTTTCGAACAAATCAGAGAAAAAAACAGAGACCGGATCGAAGATAATAAAGACACTAAAGAAGAAATCCCTAAGGTCGAAGACGAAGAAGCTTTTATTAAAGATTACAAACGAGATTTTAAAGCCCAGTGGTCGGAAATGGTTGAAAATTACTGTGAAACCTTAAGTTCCTATGCTCATGTAGCCTCTCGGTTTAGAGAAGATCTATTAAATCTTAAATATGAACTGAAACATGCTGATGAGAATAAATTAACTTTTGATTCCTTGATCGCTTTGGGATTACCTATGGAAAAAGCTTTTAAAGAATTATTCGGACACGATTATGATCCGAATAAAATTCTAATTCGAGTAAAGGACCATCCGAGGTATTATGAAAATTATTGCCGAGGTTTTGAAAAAGGTTATCGGGAATCATACAAGGAAGATTACGTAGGTTACATTAAGAGGTTTGTTAATAAATTGGTTGAATTAAAATCATTGTCGATTTCTGAAGCCATAGACGAAGCGTTCAATATATTGCCTTTGCCGGAGGATTTGGAAATAAATGCAGAAGAAGAACTCAACCAGGAATATTTGTACGTTAAGAAAGATAACCCTGGGAAAGAAGAAAACGAATAATACTTTTTTCATCTAAAAAAACTTTTAGAGTTAATGAAGCAGGTTTGATCTTCATGACAAATAGCAATAAAAACAACCGTGTAAAGAACGCATTCGAACTTTACGGAGAAAAAAGGGAAAAACAAGGCGAAGAAAAAGGTCTCGTTAAAGGTGAAAAAAAGAGATCTCAGACTGTTTATGAGAGAGCTCTGAAAATGGGTTTTGATGAGAAAATGGCCCATACCTTAGCTTTCGGAGATTGATTTAAGATCTGGGCAACGCTCAGTTTTTATTTCGATTTCCCAAAAAAGAACTTAGTAGGATCTTCGAATTCCTGTATCTACTTTTTTACGGGAAAATCGTAGCCAAAAAAAGATACATTTGAGAAATACGATATTTTATTAACAGAAGAAGAGAAAGAAGATTTTACCTTTTTCTAAAACAGCCGATGAAGATAGCTAAACGAAAAATAAACGCTGTCGTACAGTTTTAAATAAAAACCGAAAGATTAAATTCGTTAAAATAGAGAGGTAACTTAGCCGTTTCATTGAAAGTGGTTTTGTGCCTCTCTTATTTGTCTCACAGAACAAACGTATTTAAAACTTATCTCTTATAGAGCATAATTAAACTGATGAGCAAACTTGATTTTAAAAACATCAGTAAAGATGACGTAATAAAAGCGATCGACCACTTTGAAAAATATTCGCCGGATCACAAAAAACCCCGAAATACCTTTTTAAGGTATAAAGGAAAACTTTATCCCGCAAAGGCGATTCGAAAACTTGCCTACGAAATTAAGAATGATACCAAAATTTCTTCCGAAGATCTCGGTGGCGGTAGGGAGACCGCGCGCTTTTTCGAACGTCTAGGCTTTGAGGTGGATTATAAGCCCAAACACGTCGACACCCACCCGAAGAAAAGAAAAGTTTTAAAAAAAGAAGATCTTAAAATCGGCCTATATAATCAGCGGGATTCCAATAAAAACTTAGAAAGCTTCGAGCGGTTAAAAGAACTCGTTAAAGAATCCGACCTCGACGTTTTGGTTTTCCCCGAGTTTTGCTTCCTTCCGTTTTTAGAAGATTTTAATAATACCGACATTTATAATCGGGATGAGCGTAATAAATTAGTAGGACAAGTTTTGGATTTAAGCAAAGAACTGGAAACCGCTGTCGTCGTCAATAGCGGAGATAAGAACGGCTTTATCCTTACGATTTACGCCAACGATAAAGCCGGGGAAGAAGACAAAGTTAGATTTCACTTCAAACACACCTATTCCGGGAAATCCTACTTTGATTTTAACGGTAACGAAGATTTCTACGGGGATCAATACGATCCGGTCGATTTAAAAGGTTGGAAGATCGGCTTTTCGACCTGCTTCGATATGCTCTTACCCGTTTTGGACAAGTTAAAAAAGCAAAACGGAGCCGAGATCGTTTTAAACTCCACGGGTGGAAGCGTCGTTCGAAGCAAGTGGATCAACAATCTCAGGACCAGAGCCATTGAAAACGGGCTGTATTATCTTGTGACGATGGGAGAAGGCAGCGATACCAAAACCGTGATCACTGGAGCAACGCCGGAAGGACTCGAAATGGTCGGTGAAGAAATCGGAGATAAGTTAAGCGGTTCGGTGAAAAAATTTATTATAAAGAAAAACACCGAAACCCGTAAGTTTAACGATAAGACAAGAGAGAGCAAAAACAAAAAGCCCGATTTTCGTTTTGATCTCGGTGAGATCGAAAAATTAAAAACGGATTATGACCGGATCGAAGAAGGTGTTTTCGTCCGGGATCACAATGGCACCAATATAGTTTTTGTCCTAATGAGCGATGAAGAGATCTTTAAACCGGATCTGATCCTTAAGAAAATGCTCTCAGCAAAACTTGACGCAATACCGAACAAGAAATTTTTGTTGATCAACCGGTGGGAGCGCTTTGATGAAAACAAATACCAAAACCAACTCCTGCCCGTTCTTCGAACCAGGGCTACCGAAAACTTCTGCGCCGTTGTTTTCGTCTCTCCGGATAAAAAGCAAGGTTTTCAAACCACTTTGAATAAGTATAGCCAAATCATTCCAATCGTTGATAATAAAATCGACCTGGACTTAAAACGCATGGGCGGTCCGGAGACCTTTTGGCGTAATCACGGTAAACCGGCGAAAAAGTGGTTTAAAAAATTCAAAGAAAATCTAGATTAGATTTAATAGAGGTATCATGTTTGAAATAGCCGATATGCACTGCGATACGATCTCCGCTTTATACAATTTTGGCAGACCCGAAGACACTTTAAGGAAAAACAACTTTCACATAGATTTAGAACGCCTTAAGAAAGCGGGCTATATTCTTCAAACCTTTGCCCTCTTTCAGGACATTTCCAAAGAAGATAACCCTTATGACTACGCCAAAAAGCTTCTTGGGCTTTATAAAGAGGAGATAGGAAAAAATTTAGATCTCGTAACACCCGTTCTTTATAAGGAAGACATCGACGGCCTTAAAGAAAACAAAAAAATCGGGGCTTTACTGACTTTAGAAGAAGGCGAAGCTTGTGAGGGAAGCATCGACAAACTTCACGAATTTTACAACAATGGGGTCCGTCTGATTACTTTGACCTGGAATAACCCGAACTCTTTGGGTTTTCCGAATAAATTCGATGAGTCGGTCGGGACTTTTGTCCCTGATACGGAAAACGGTCTGACCTCGTTTGGCATCGACTTTATTAAAGAATTGGAAAACCTGGGAATCTTAATTGACGTCTCTCACTTATCCGATAAAGGGTTTTACGACGTATATGAAAATTCAAAAGTCCCCTTTATCGCCTCGCACTCAAACGCGAGAGCGTTAAGCCCAGTCCCCAGAAATTTAACGGACGATATGATCAAAAAAATTGCGGACCGCGGCGGCGTGATCGGCCTGAACTTCTGTGGGGACTTCGTAGATTTAAATTCCGGTTTTGCCTCGGCAAAAGGCCTCGCCAAGCACGCGAAATACCTGGTAGGTAAAGGTGGAATAGAGTCGGTCGGTCTTGGGTCGGATTTTGACGGAATACCAAACACGCTTGAAATCGACAACTGTATTAAAATGCCCCTTCTCTTTGACGCGCTTAAAAAAGAAGGGTTTGGTGAAGACGAAATCGAAAAAATTGCCGGCAAAAACGTACTGAGAGTTTTCAGAGAGATCCTACCTTCTAAGCCAGAGAAATAGGGTAGGTTAAGGATTCCAGAAAAGGAATCCTCATTCCTCCCGTTGCACCGTACGTACGGGTCTCGTAT
>CANRHG010000062.1 GCA_947630385.1 uncultured Eubacteriaceae bacterium | reverse complement strand
GCAGCGCGGCACGCCGCGCTGTTCGGCCAGGGCGCACAGCTCGGCGATGCGCCGCATCAGGCGATGCTCGGCGTCGCCGCGGTCTCGGATCTGGCTCAGATCACGGGCCAGGCCCCGGTCGTCACCAAAGCCAAGAAGTCCGTCGCAAACTTTAAAGTCCGTCAGGGCATGAACGTTGGAGCCAAAGTAACGCTTCGAAAAGAAAAGATGTACGACTTCATCGATAAGCTCTTTAACGTCGCCCTACCGAGGGTCCGTGACTTCCAGGGTCTGTCAAACAACTCGTTTGATGGGCGTGGAAACTATGCTTTTGGGGTCCGCGAACAGTTGATCTTCCCGGAAATCAATTACGACAATGTCGAAAAGATCCGCGGAATGGACATCATGTTCATTACGACCGCCAAAACCGACGAAGAAGCCCACGAACTACTGAGACTGATGGGACTTCCATACCAAAAAGAGGAAAACAATGGCTAAAGAATCATTAAAAGCAAAACAAGCCCGCAAACAGAAATATAAAACCCGCCAGTACAACCGCTGCAGAATCTGCGGCCGTCCCCACGCTTACCTTAGAAAGTATGGGATCTGCCGGATCTGCTTTAGAGAGTTGGCTTACAAGGGTGAAATCCCGGGCGTACGTAAAGCAAGTTGGTAAAACCTTAAGGAGGTTGCACTCATGACAATGACCGATCCTATTGCGGATATGCTCACGAGAATTCGAAACGCGAGCGCGAGAAACCACGATACGGTCAGCATCCCTTATTCGAATCTGAAAAAAAGGATCGCGGATATCTTGTTGAAGGAAGGCTACATCAGCGACGTCGAAGTCATCGAAGGCAAGCCTTACGACAACATCAAGATAACCTTAAAATACACACCGGAAAAAGAAAAAGTCATCGCCGGCATCAAGCGCATCAGCCGTCCGGGGCTACGCATCTACGTGGGTAAAAACGACATTCCCAAAGTCTTAAACGGCCTGGGAACGGCCATCATGTCCACGAACGAAGGACTGCTCACGGACAAAGAAGCCCGTAAAGCCGGTATCGGAGGCGAAGTCCTCTGCTATGTTTGGTAGGAGGTCGCATGTCTAGAATTGGATTAGCACCGATTACGATCCCACAGGGCGTAACGGTCGAACTAACGGACCAACACGTCACCGTAAAGGGACCGAAGGGCCAGCTGGAACGTGAGCTTCACCCAAACATCACGATGACCATCGACGGGGATACGATCACGTTCTCCCGGCCGAACGATTCCAAGCAAAACAAGTCCCTTCATGGACTGACCCGAGCCCTCGTAAACAACATGGTCGATGGCGTGACCAAGGGTTTTAGTAAGAGCCTGGAGATCAACGGCATCGGTTACCGTGCCGAGAAAAAAGGAAAGACCCTGGTCCTAAACATCGGTTTCTCCCACCCGGTTGAGATCATCGACCCGGACGGGATCGAAACCAAGATCGACGGACCGACCAAGGTCATCATCGAAGGCATCGACAAGGAAAAGGTCGGACAGCACGCGGCCATCATCCGCGCCAAACGCCCGCCCGAACCCTACAAAGGCCATGGGATCAAATACAGTGACGAATACATTCGTAAGAAAGTCGGTAAGACCGGCTAGGCCGTAAGGAGTAGTTATGATTAAAAAAATCGATAAAAACCGTAGACGCCAAAAGAGACACTACCGCATTCGAAACAAGATCTCCGGGACGGCACAGCGCCCGAGACTGAACGTGTTTCGCAGCAATCGCAACGTCTACGCCCAGCTCATCGACGACGACAAAGGCGAAACGATCGTGGCCTCGTCCACGCTCCAGGAACCTTTAAAGAGCGAGCTGGAATCTACCTCAAATAAGGACGCGGCCCGCGCCGTCGGAACCGACATCGCCAAGAAGGCCCTTGAAGCCGGTGTGACCGAAGTCGTCTTCGATAGAGGCGGCTATCTTTATACCGGGCAGGTCAAGGAGTTGGCCGACGCGGCAAGAGAGGCCGGTCTGAAATTTTAAGACCCATGGGGTTACTCATTTAATAAGGAGATAATCTTGGAGAGCAATAGAAACCGGTTCAGAGACAACCGGTCCAGATCAAATTCAAGAGACGGGGAAGCTCCGGAATTTGAGGAAAAAGTCATCGACATCAACCGTGTCACGAAGGTCGTTAAAGGTGGACGTAACATGCGCTTTAGCGTACTCGTCTGCGTAGGCGACCAGAACGGGCGCGTAGGGGTCGGCAAAGGCAAAGCCGCCGAGATCCCGGACGCGATCCGCAAAGGGGCCGAACGCGCCAAAAAGCAGATGATCCACGTTCCGATCGTGGGCTCGACCATTCCCCACGAAATCGTCGGACGCGACGGCGCCGGCAAGGTTTTACTCAAACCCGCCGGAAAAGGGACGGGCGTTATCGCCGGTGGTCCCGTGCGTACCATCTGCGAACTGGCCGGAATCAAGGATATCCGTACCAAGTCCCTGGGCTCGAACAACATCCGTAACGTGGTCAACGCGACGATGAAGGGGCTCACGGAACTGACGACGGCTGAAGAAGTCGCCAAGAAGCGCGGAAAGACGGTCAAAGAGATCTTAGGTTAGGTGCGAGATGGCAAAGAAATTAGCTATAACGTTGAAGAAGAGCCTAATCGGGCGCAACGAGAATCAAAAAAGAAACATTAAGGCTCTCGGGCTTAAAAAAATCGGCCAGACGGTCATCCACAACGATTCACCGATAATCCGCGGGATGATCAAAAAGACCGATTTCATGCTCGATGTGAAAGAACTTGAGGAGGCCTGATGAAATTACACGATTTACACCCAGCTCCCGGATCAAGAAAAAAACGCAAGAGAGTTGGCCGTGGACCGGGTTCCGGTAAGGGTAAGACCTCCGGGCGCGGCCAGGACGGTCAAAAATCCAGGTCCGGCGGTGGCGTCCGTCCGGGATTTGAAGGGGGCCAGATGCCTCTGGCACGCCGTATCCCGAAACGTGGATTCAGCAATTACCCATTTAAGAAGGAATACGCGATCATCAACGTCGAAGACTTAAACGTCTTTGAAGACGGAGATACCATCACTCCAGAGCTTCTAAAAGAAAAAGGCATGGTCAAGAAGCTGAACGACGGGCTCAAAATCCTCGGTCGCGGCGAACTTGACAAGAAGCTGACCGTCAAAGCCCACAAAGTGAGCAAGACGGCAAAAGAACAAATAGAATCTTGCGGAGGGAAAGTAGAGGTCCTGTAGATGTTAAAGACGCTAAGAGAAGCATGGGATATTCCAGATCTACGGCGTAAGATACTCTACATGCTGATGATGCTCTTCATCTACCGCTTAGGAACGTTTATACCCGTTCCGTTTGTAGATACATCACAGCTGCAGAATCTGGTTAATGACGGTGGGATATTTGGACTGTTCGATATCCTCTCAGGGGGAAACTTTTCAAACTTCACGATCTTCGCCATGGGGATCACGCCGTACATTAACGCCTCGATTATCATGAATCTTTTGACCTTCGCCATTCCCGCTTTGGAAAACATCGCCAAAGAAGGGGAAGAAGGTCGAAAAAAGATCGCGAGATATACCGAATACCTCACGATCTTACTAGCCCTTATCCAGTCTCTAGGTATGTCCTTAACGTATGGAGACCTATTAACCGAACGTACGACCTTAACGGTCTTTACGGTAGTTTTAGTCACGACGGCCGGTACCACGCTTTTGATGTATATCGGCGAACTCATCACCGAAAACGGGATCGGAAACGGGATCTCGCTACTGATCTTCACGAGCATCATCTCGAGAATCCCGAGTGGGATCTACACGATCTATAACTATCTGACGATGGGAACGGTCGACATCATCCGTGTCATCCTACTTCTTATCGGTATGGTGGCCGCGGTCTACGGCGTCGTCGCGATTACGGAAGCCCAGAGAAAAATTCCCGTCCAGTACGCGAAGCGGGTGGTCGGAAGAAAACAGTACGGCGGACAGAGCACCTTTATTCCACTGCGCATTAACATGGCCGGGGTCATCCCGATCATCTTTGCGTCGTCGATCACGCTCTTTCCCGTCACGATCGCAAACTTTTTCCCGGGAACCGGATTTCAAGAGTTTGTCACGCGCTGGCTGTCCTGGGGACAACCGCTGACGACGGTCATTTATATCGTCTTAATTTTAGCTTTTACCTACTTTTATACCGCCGTTACCTTTAACCCCCACGACATCGCGGACAACCTCAAAAAACAGGGTGGTTACATTCCGGGGATCCGTCCGGGAAAACCGACCGTAACCTACCTGCAGCGGATCATGAACCGCCTGACCCTGTTCGGAGCCATCTTCCTGGCGGTCATCGCGGTCATTCCGATCATTATCGGGAACTTCCTCGGAGGGGTTTCCCTGCAATTCGGTGGAACTTCGTTACTAATCGTTGTTGGTGTTGCTATTGATACGGTCAGACAGCTCGAATCTGAAATGGTTATGCGTCAACATCAGGGATTCTTAAAATAAGTAGGAGTTTAAATGAGAGCGATTTTATTAGGCCCTCCAGGTGCGGGAAAAGGAACGCACGCCGTCGGTTTATCGGAACACTACAACATTCCACACATTTCAACCGGCGATCTGTTTAGAGAAAACGTCGGAAAAGGGACCCCGCTGGGACTCGAAGCCAAGGCTTACATGGACAAAGGCGAACTGGTCCCGGATGAACTCGTCATCCGTCTCGTCAAAGACCGTCTGTCAAAAGACGACATCAAAAACGGCTTTTTGTTAGACGGATTCCCGAGGACCACCGCCCAGGCCGAAGCGCTTTGGGATTTCTGTGAAGAAAACGGCATTCCGATCGATTACGCGATCGACCTTGAAGCGCCGTACGAACTGATCGAAAAGCGCATCACGGGACGTAGGTCCTGTCCGAAATGCGGCAAGATCTACAACGTCTTTTTCCAGCCGCCACAGGTCGAAGGCCACTGCGACATCGACGGAGCGGAACTTACCCAGCGCGCCGACGACAACGTCGAAACGATCAAGAACCGCTACCGCGTATACGAAGAAGAAACCGCACCGCTGATCGATTTCTACAGGAAAAAAGGGATCTTAAAATCTTTTGACAGCACAAAAGATATCGACGAGATGCAAAAAGAAATGTTTGAAACTCTCGTTTAAATGATCATCATAAAATCGGATAAAGAAATTGACAAAATGCGCCGGGCCGGCAAAGTCGTCGCCGACTGCCACGAGCTCGTGCGTGAGAATATAAAACCGGGCATCACGACCGCGCAACTCGACGCGATCGCGGAAGATTATATCAGGAGGCAGGGAGCCATCCCTACCTTCCTTGGTTATTCCGGTTTTCCGGCTTCCATCTGCGCTTCACCCAACGAGGTGATCGTTCATGGGATCCCGGGAGAGCGGATCTTAAAAGAAGGCGATATCATTTCAATCGATTTGGGAGCGACCCTGGACGGCTATGTCGGGGACGCGGCGAGGACCCACCCGGTGGGCGAAATCTCGCCTGAGAATCAGCGCCTTATTGACGTAACGAGACAATCCTTCTTTGAAGGCATTAAAAACGCGAGAGTGGGCAATCGCCTCGGAGATATCTCCCACGCGGTTCAAAAATACGTCGAAGACCACGGTTATTCGGTCGTAAGGGATTACGTCGGCCACGGGATCGGGCGAAAAATGCACGAAGAACCCCAGATCCCAAATTTCGGTCCGGCCGGCCACGGCCCAAAACTCGTTCGGGGCATGTGCCTGGCGATCGAACCGATGGTAAACGCCGGAACCTACGACCTGGACATCTTGGACGACAACTGGACGGCGGTCACCTTCGACGGGAAAAACTCGGCCCACTACGAAAATACGATCTGCGTCACGGACGGGGAGCCGGAGATCCTAACGCTTTAATCATGAATGATCTGGTGATAGGACAGATAGTCCGGTCAACGGCGGGGCGCGACAAAGGCAGCTGGTTGATTGTTACTGAAATCGTTGATGAAAATTACGTTAAAGTCTGTAACGGGCGGGACCGTAAGATCAGTTCGCCCAAAAAAAAGAAGATCAAGCACTTAAAGAAGACCAATTTCATCCACCCATCGATCAAAGAGCGCCTGGATAAAGGCATCAAGATCGGCAACGCCGAGATCCGCAAGATCCTTGAAGTGTTTGATAAAGAACATTAGCGTGGAAACTGATCCACGTTTTACCAAAAATAGGAGGAAATGTGTCCAAAAAAGATGTAATTGAGGTTGAGGGGAAAGTTACGGAAGCTTTACCAAATACAAAATTTTTTGTAGAATTAGATAATGGGCATAAAGTGCTCGCGCACATCTCGGGGAAATTACGCATGAATTACATCCGTATTTTACCGGGAGACCGCGTCGTTCTTGAGCTTTCACCCTATGACTTAAACCAAGGTAGAATCATTTGGCGTGGAAAAAGTCGTAATTAATTATATCTGACTTAAATTTTTAATTTAAGGATCGTAGTTTCTAACTCTGTGTTCAATCTTTACAGACTAATATTTCGGCCGAAAGGCCACTACACCGGAAAACGGCCGCGGGCTTTTTGCGCCTTCTAGCGGCTCAACTTCGTTTTAAGAAGAACCGGCAGCAATTAACGCAGAAAGGATGAGTTCCGTTTGGAACTTGGGACGATAAATGAAAGTAAGACCATCTGTCAAACCTATGTGTGAAAAATGCAAGATCATCAAACGCAAAGGCAAAGTTATGGTGATCTGTGAAAATCCGAAACACAAGCAAAAACAAGGATAAATTTAATCAGGAGGATTAAATGGCTAGAATCGCTGGTATCGACTTACCTCGCGACAAAAGAGTCGAGATCGGACTGACTTACATCTACGGGATCGGCCGCTCAACGGCCAAGAAGATCTTGGAAAAAGCCAAGATCAATCCTGACACCAGAGTCAAAGATCTGACCGAGAGCGAAGTAGCGACCCTTCGAAACATCATCAACGAGGACGTTACAGTCGAAGGGGATCTTCGCCGCGAAGTAAATTTAAATATAAAACGATTGATCGAAATCGGATCCTATCGGGGAATGCGTCACCGCAGAGGCCTGCCTTGCCGCGGACAAAAGACCAAGACCAATGCCCGTACCTGCAAGGGTCCGAAAAAGACCATCGGTAGAAAGAGTAAATAGGAGGCTCAATGGCTAGAAGACCAACCAGAGGCAGCAGAAGAAAAAAAGTCAAAAAGAATATAGATAAAGGTATTGCGCACATTCAAGCTTCCTTTAACAATACGATCGTGACAATCACGGACCAACAAGGCAACGCGATCAGTTGGGCCAGTGCGGGCGAAATGGGATTTCGTGGATCCAAAAAGTCTACTCCGTACGCCGCACAGATGACGGCCGAACACGCCGCGAAGCTGGCCGTCGACCAGGGCCTTAAGACCGTGGAAGTCAACGTCAAAGGTCCGGGTTCGGGAAGAGATTCCGCGATCCGTGCCCTTCAAGCGGCCGGTTTGAACATCACCGTTTTAAGAGACGTGACGCCGATTCCGCACAATGGATGTCGGCCGCCGAAACGCCGCAGAGTTTGATTGAAAGGAATTTGAATGGCAAGATACACAGGTCCCGTATGCAAACTTTGTAGACGGGAAGGAACAAAACTTTACCTAAAAGGCGAAAAGTGTTATTCAAAGAACTGTCCGTTTGAAAGCAAGCCCATGCCGCCGGGAATGCACGGCCGCAGAAGAAACAAACAATCCGAATACGGGCTGCAGCTGAGAGAAAAACAAAAGGTCAAACGTCTGTATGGGTTGATGGAAAAACAGTTCCGTCACTACTTCGACATGGCCGAACGTCGTCAGGGCGTTACGGGTGAAAACCTGCTCATGCTCCTTGAAGAACGTCTCGACAACGTCGTCTACCGTTTGGGTCTGGGCAGTTCAAGAAAAGAAGCCAGACAACTGGTCAACCATGGACACTTCACCGTCAACGGGAAGAAAGTCACGATCCCGTCTTACCGCGTTAAAGTCGGTGACGTGATCGAAGTCAAGGATAAAAGCAGAAAATCACCAAAGTTTAAAGAACTCAGAGAACAGGCCGAAACAAAGGCCGTTGTACCATGGCTGAGCCGTGACCTCGAAAACTTACGGGGAACGGTTGTGGCTTCGCCGAAGAGAGAAGATATCGATATCGACGTAGCGGAACACTTAATCGTTGAGCTCTACTCGAAGTAAAAGAATTCACTCGATGTTTGAAGTTAAAAGAACCCAGGCGAAAGCCACTGTCAGGACCCTGTCCTGATTTAAATATAAACTTCAAACTTTGAGACGTTAAGTTACCCTCGATTTGGGAATTTAAGCTGGAGGATTTATGCTGGAATTCGAAAAACCAATTATTGAGGTTGTAGAAAAATCAGACGATAATAAATACGGTAAATTTGTAGTAGAGCCCCTTGAAAGAGGTTTTGGTACGACCCTGGGAAACTCTCTGCGTAGGATCATGCTCTCGTCCCTACCGGGCGTAGCCGTTACGAACGTAAAAATCGACGGCGTCATGCATGAATATTCGACCATCCCCGGCGTCCGCGAAGACGTCGTAGAGATCTTACTCAACTTAAAAAACTTGGCCCTGAAGATGGGGAGCGACGAACCCCGTACGCTTCGAATCGAAGCCAACGAAGCGGGGGAAGTCACCGCGGGGGACATCATCACGGATATGGACATCGAGGTGTTAAACCCGGATCTTCACATCGCGACGCTCGAAAACGGGGCGCAGCTTAATATGGAGATCAACGTGGCCAAAGGCCGCGGGTACGTCACCTCGGATAAGAACAAGTATCCCGAAATGCCCGTCGGTACCTTACCGGTGGACTCTATTTTCTCACCCATCCGTAAAGTCAACTTCCTCGTCGAGAATACCCGCGTCGGTAAAGTCACGGACTTCGACAAACTGACGCTTGAAGTATGGACCGACGGCACGACCAGCCCTGAGGAAGCCGCTTCACTCGCCGGAAAGATCATGAACGATCATTTGGCGCTTTTTGTCAACCTGACCGACGAAACCGATCAGGTCGATATCATGATCGAAAAAGAAGGCGGATCGAAGGAACGGATGCAGGAAATGTCCATCGAAGAACTCGAACTGTCGGTTCGAAGCAGCAACTGTCTGCGCCGGGCCAACATCGATACGGTGGCCAAGCTTACGCAGAAGACCGAAGAAGATATGATCAAGGTCCGTAACCTCGGTCGCAAGTCTCTTTTGGAAATCAAAAATAAGCTCGCAGAGATCGGTCTTTCTTTGAAACAAGAAGAAAAAAATTGAGGTAATTATGGCAAAAAACAGTGGACACAGAAAACTCGGTCGTAGAACACCGCACCGCCGTGCGATGTTGAAGAACATGACGACCTCCCTACTCGAACACGGGCGCATTAAGACGACCGTACCGAGAGCAAAAGAAGTCCGCCGTACGAC
>CANRHG010000061.1 GCA_947630385.1 uncultured Eubacteriaceae bacterium | reverse complement strand
CGCTACCGGTTTTTGCCGAAGTACCGACCATCAACTGTAGAGCCCACGTTCAGGACGTTGGTTGGACGGACGTCGCGAGTGACCCGTCAGGGCACACCGTTTTGGGAACGGTCGGTCAGTCTAAGCGCATCGAAGCTATCCAGCTGAGTACTTCCGATCCGAACCTCCAGATCACTTATAACACGCACGTTCAGGACATTGGCTGGATGCAGCCGACGACCGGAGGCGTTTCGGGAACCGAAGGACAAGCCAAAAAGATCGAAGCTTTCAACATAAGCCTTGCCGGAGCAAACGCTCAAAACTATGATCTGTATTACCGCACCCACGTTGAAGATTACGGTTGGCTGGACTGGACGACTTCAGGCAGCGCCGGAACGACCAATCACAATTTCCGTTGCGAAGCTCTGGAACTAAAACTCCAGGAAAAAGGCCAGCCGGCTCCGGGATCTACGGAAATTCCGGCCGTCGAAGCGTTTACGCGCGAAGAAGGCATCCACATGCATCTGGTCAACATGCTTCGACTCAGAAACGGGCGGGGTCTCTTGACCGGCAACCAGTTCTTACACCAAACGGCCGACTACCGCGTGATGGATCTACCTCTACGTTTTAGCCACTACCGTCCAAACGGAGCGTATTACGATTCGATCGTAAAATACGTCTTCCCGGGCTACAGACTAAACGCAGGAGGGTTTACGGAAACCATTACGTTTGGAGCGCCAAGACTGGCTGATCCTGTAGAATCTTTTAATGTTGTCAATATTTACCCGCACGAAGCTGTACGCCAACTCGAAGGCGGAGCGAAATACTTCGCGTGGTCTGGGCTTCTCAACGGGACCATGGGTTATTCCGTACAACTCTTTAGCGGTTTAGATAGTATAGATTTTGCTTATTAAATTTAATCCCGGACGTCGTTCCGGGTTTTTCTTTTCTCGCTTTGCTTCTTTAACTTAAATTTTAACTTCTTGTGATACCATTAATTAAAATCACTGAGAGGAGTTTTTCAGATGTCGAAAATCATGTTAACTGGTGTGGACGGGAATCTGGGTAGTGAAGCTGCAAAAGTTTTAATGAAACTCGAAGACAAAGATAATTTGATTTTTTCCGGCTACAATCCAGAAGCTCTTAAACCGTACGAAGAATTGGGGATCGAAACACGTACGATCAACCTTAACGATCCAGAGGATCTGGAAGGGAAATTCGATGACGTCGAAAGAGTCGGCTTGATCTCCATGCCGTTTGTCGGAGAAAAACGCCAAAGAGCCCACAAAAACGCGGTCGACGCGGCAAAGAAAGCCGGTGTCGAACAGATCATTTATACTTCTTTGGTCAACGCAGACGACGAAACCAACCCGAGCGTAGAAAAGAAAGACCACATTTATACCGAAGAATATATCAAAGATAACGATCTGGATTATATTTTCCTTCGAAACTCCCAGTACGCGGAAGCCATGATCACGAATTATTTCACCTACGTGCACGGCGATGGCGTTTTAAAGAACAGTCAGGGCGACGGGAAAATGGCTTATATCTCAAGAAAAGATTGTGCCAAAGCGCTGGCTTACGCGCTGCACAGAGGAGACGAATACCCGAAGGCGGTCCTGGACATCAACGGTCCGGAACTTATGACGATCACCGATTTCATCAACTATGGAAACCAGGCGACCGGCAACAACGTAACTTATCAGGAACTCACCGACGAAGAAAATTACCAGGTTTTTGACGCAATGGGCGTTCCCAAAACAACCGATGGCGTTTTCCAGGAAGGCAGTGAAGCCCCGTTTTCTTCGGATGGGATGGTCACGTTTGCCCAGGCAATTCGCGAAGGCAAAATGGATACGTGGACGGACGACTTTGAAAAACTCACCGGGGATAAGCCTATGACGGTTCTATATATGTTTGAAAACGCTGACGATTTCCAGATCGGGGACCGTCATTCAAAAGACGATTAAAGGGAATTATCTTACTTTTGTTTTCTAATTCTTTTCATTTTATGAAAAAAGATCCATTCGCAGAGACCTTCCGCGGATGGATCTTTTTTTGATCAATTCTGTTCCTCTAAAATTTTATCAATGATCTTATCTGGATTTAGAAAGTATTCCAAATCATCGATCGTAGTTAAGTTCGTCTTTAAGCTTTCATCGTAAACGGTCGTTATTTGTCCTTCGCTGTCCGGTCTGGGGAGTACGATATTAACGATCGACGGGTTAATTGCTTTTTTCGTAACCAGGTATTTGAGTTCTTCGGCCGTTTTTCTTTTTTCTTCTTCCGTATCGTCCCGGGTTTCATCGCTTACGTAAACGATCGTTGAACGAGAGCCGTTGGTTAGGATCAGATAATAAGCTTTATCGTTTTCCTTAAAATCCGCGCTGCGCTGAATCACGACGCAGCTTACGTCATCAAACTCAAGAGAGTCGATAAAACTATAGTAATAATTAAAAAGCGGAAGTAGCACGGGATCGCTTAAGATCTCGCGGTACTTTAAAAAGCTAAAATCGAACGCATAAGACTGATTAGCGGTTCTTGGAAATCTTAAGTTGCTGATAAAGCGACTGCGGTCTAATTCATTTAAGACGTTTTCCAAGTCTTTTTCAAGCCGAAGGTCCCGAACTTTTAGGTCTTTAAACTTTACCAGATGCTTTCTTACTTCGGGATTTACCGGTGAAAATTCCAGCTGACCGATATCCAGAAGATAGTCTGAAAAGTCGAGCAGTTTTTCGAGTTCTGAAATATTTTCGACGCAGACCTTTTTTAAGAGCAGCTTGCTGGTATCGGAGCTTACTTCTTCAAGTTCGGAAGTCTCGGATACAAGTTCATTATCGATCAGCCACTCCAGGATCACTTTAAGAAAATCGTAGTTAAGATCCGAATAAAAATAGATCCGGTCTTCATTTGATTCCGTTCGCTTAAGTTCGATTAGACTTAGTGGATCCCTGTCAAAGTGATCTGAAAGCCTTCGACTGAATTTTTCCCAGGCGAGGATACTTGTTTTTTGATCTTCTATTCCTTTTCTATTTCCGATATAGAGGCGCCAGAGTTTTGCGATCGTATCTCTTAAATCTGGAATATAATAATCAAACGAAAATTTAGAGATCGTCTCATCCAGTAGCTCATTAAAGTTTAAGACCGCAAGGGTGGAACTGTCCATCAGTTGGCGAAACAGGCGGGCTTCCGCGTACGTATTGGCGCTTTCCGGACTTAAGTTTTCCGGGTTAAGGGCAAGAATGTCGTAGCCCGTAAATTTAAGCCGGTCCGTAGGCAGGAAAGCGAGCTCATCGCAGTTGTTTAATTCGTAAAAAGAGAGCGTTTCCGGACGGATTTTATACAATTTATACTTTTTGGATACTTCTTTGACAAATGCCTTTTGCGTCTGTTCGTCTTTAAAAAGATCCTGGCTAAGATCAACGTGGGTTAAAAGCCCTTTATCCCTCAGGTTATCTAAAGTCGAGGTAAAACTTTCCAGAACGTCTTCGTTTTCGTTTTCCAGGTCGTTTAAGATAATGATCGATTCAAGGCCCCGGTCGTGTGAGATAAAAGGAATGTTCGCTTTGATATCGTTCCATTTTTCAAACACGGTCTTGCTTGAAACGATGTCCTCTGTAGTAAAGTTTTTAGGATTAAGATAGATCCTGAAATTTAACTTTGAGCCACAGCCGTAAAACTCGTAAAAGTGTATAAGCCTAAGGAAAGTTTTACAAAAACGGTCTAACTCTTCTTTCGTGTCAACGTAAACCAGGTACGTCAAGTCTTTCGGATTGAGAAGACAGGCAGACAGGATGTTACGAAACTGGTCATTGATCAAGTCGTTTTCGTCTTGGATCCTGAGCGCTTGTACGACCGACGGGATCTCTTTATTCGTTAAAATAAAGGGAATGTTTTCTAAAATTTTTAAGTTGTCACTCTTTAAATCCCGGTAGACGTTTGAGCGCACCAAAGGCTTAAAATCGCTTTCGACCGAATCTAGATAGCTGGTGATCGTCGAATCGGTCAACTCTTTTTTGCCCTGATGCGCCGCGATATTGGATCGTAACGTATCAAGGTAAAACTTAAACTTATAGGAAAAGGCTTGGTTTCCGTTTTGGCAGTTTTTTAGACAAAGAATCAGGTTATCCAAAGAATTCGGAACGTAAGGGTTCATGTTTTCCGTTATGATCTTTAGAATATCCAGACTTAAGTTGATGGGATAAGTTTTGCTGATCTGTTGGCTGAGCAGTAAATTCGCCCGGTGAATTTTAATAGAAGCCCTGTTCATGGGGTCAAATTCTTCCGGGATTTTAAAGCTCGGGTTGGTCCATAACTTTTTATTATTCTTTGGACTGTATTCGGAAGTCTGTAGATCCAGTTCTTCGTTTGTAGGCAAGATCCTGGGATGTAAGCGCTTTTCCGTATTCTTTAGTTGGGGTTGGGCGACGATGCGATTATAGTCGAGCATGTCTTCACTCTTGGTATCGAGCGGAAGGTTGTAAGAATCGCTTTCATCGGTCGTAGTTTGTGTAGTTGCAAACGGCGTTCCCCAGCCGTCGGTGACTTTACCAAGAAGCCAGTTTTTATGGACGTTTTGAACCGCTTTTTTTACGTTTTCGGATAGACTTTTTACTTCTTCTTTGATTCTTCTACTAAAATCTCCGGCCGTTTCCTTTAAAAATTTTTGCAAATCCTCTTCGCTCATGACCTGTCCGGTTCCAAAAAGACTTAAGTTATTTAACAGTCCCAGAGCTGAGATGATGCTGGACGAATAATGGTATAAATCGTTTTTAAAATTATCGTACGTTATTTCAAGGTTTTCCCTGGACGAGTCGTTCCAAACGCTGTGCAGGGAAAATCCCATCCGTTCGACGACCGGATCGACTTCTTCGTTTTCGACAAAAATGGGGACCGGCGCGTTTTCCTCTAAGAATTTGAGTTCGTCCTCGTCGTACTCAAAATCCGATTCAAACGGAAGATACGATACGTCCGAGTTGCTAAATTCCTCGAAACGGTCGTTTGACAAAACGTAGTAAACGTTTGGACTGGAGATTTCAAGATCGTAAAACGTACTTACGAGCGATTCGGCAAAACGTTTGTTGAGTTGGTCTTCTCCAAAACAGACAAAGATCGCGTCGAAGTTAGACGTACTACCTTCTTCGTCGATAAAGAAGTTGGTCGCAATATTAAAGATCGTATCGCTCCCTTTTTTTATGTCCTTTCGTTTAGAAGACAATGTGAACTTTTCGGAGTCGTCTTTATCCTTTCCGTAAAGTAGCTTAAAGTTGATCTTGGCGTAGACAGGTGAATCGTCTTTATATGGGGAGTCCGGATTAAGTAGGCTTTCATCTTCGAAAGAATCCGAATCCAGGCTCACGTACTGATACAGATTTGGACGGTCTTTAAGATAGCTTCGGGCGTTCATTTCGATCCAGTGCGAAAAAACGAAGATCTCCAGCTTCTTATCTTCAATTTGCTCGAGCTGCAAGCACGCGTCTACGCAGGCGCTTCCGGAATTACCGAGCCCAAAAACCGCGATCTTAATCTTATCGTCATCCCCAATCGGAATCGGATTGCGAAAGAGCGTATTGGCGACGTTAAACTTTCTATTATACCGCCTGTCCCGTAGGCTCTTTTTGGTAAAACTCGTCGACTTGACTTTGATCTTCTTAAGTTCAGTGGCCAGTTCCTCGAGATCTTCTTCCAGGTCCTTCGCCTCTTTGTAGCGGATCGTTTCGTCATCTGTCAGGCAGTGTTTTAGTATGTAATAAACCGATGAGGTGATATCGGAGGTGGAAAGCGCGTCGTTTCCGTGAAAAATAGAAGAACTTTCGATGTCGAGTTCCGTTATCGGTTCCTTTAGCCCCAGTGCCTGTCTTAGCATCTCGCCTACGGACTTAATGATGTACGTGTTAAGGTCCGTGTTGTCCATAGGCAGAGAATCTTTATATAAAAAGTTTAGATGCCTAAGGTACAGATGTTCGCCACTGTTTTTAAAGTCGTTTTTAAACTGAAAGTTGTCGGGGACGATATCCAAATAATAATTGTTGTTGCTCGACAGCTCTTCGGTCAGGGTTACGATGGTTTTTAAAGCCTTAATGAAGACCCGAAAACTTTTTACAGGATTTTTGTAGATATTTTTCTTAAGCCCCTCTTCAATAAATTGTTCCAGGGAATAGCCTTCTTCCTGGATCAAGTGTGAAACGTAAAGCGGACTTTCTTCCATGGAAGAGTAGTCAAGTTCAGACTGTGGCAAAAGAAAATCAACATCCGGTAGGATCTTTACCGGTTCGTTTAGGCCCGGTTGTTTTCTTAGATAGTTAAGGTACGGAAGACGGAACTCATTTTTTTCCGTAGTATATAAATTTAATAAAGCCGCCGTGGCCTCATCCTTTAGATCAAGGTCTTTCGGAAGCGTTAGGCTTTGATCTTGGGCCCGGACGATAAATGATCCGAGCTCTTCAGACTCGGGATAAAACTCTTTAATATAGTATAAGTTATTGTTTTCTTTATCGATTGCGGTGTAGGAGAGGGACAAACGATCGTCTGGACCGCTACCATCAATGTTTAGATCCAGTTTCTTTGCTCTGTTTTCGAGATAGAGCGCCGTGTTTGACAGCAGTTTATTTCTTTGCATAAATCCTCTCATTCCCAATAATCGTTTTTGCTTTGGTCTTCTTTGTAGATTTTTTCAAGGCGGGTTTCCAAATTTGTAAAGTCGTCGTTTAGCTGAATGGTTTCGACCCGGTTTTCCTTTCCGTATTCGATCAAGGCGCCGAGTTTCTCTTCGCTATCTTCTAAGCTTGAGCTTAAAAAGATCAAAGCAGCCCGTTCGTTCACGCCGTAATGGTCCGCCAAGGCTTTGATCTTCGGATAGTAGATCCGCTCCAAAGCACCGGTCCCTTTACATTCCAGAAAATACGTGTGGAAATCTTTGGTTAAGATCAAATCGATCTCGTTTTCTTCCTGGTTCGTTTTTTCTTCAAGAACCGTATAGCCGCTGATGATGTCGTCAAAGAAAGAAGAATTTAGGAGTTTATAAAACGTATAAACTTCGAGCATGGCTCCACCTTGACTCAGTAGATTGCGGTAGCGGTTAGAAGTAAAGGAGAATTTAATTTTATTCTGATCAATTTCTTCGTATCGGGTAAGGTAACCTCTCCGCTTTAGTTGGCGCGCCAAAAGTTTAGCGTAATAGTTAAGAGGGGGACCCAGTTCCTTAAAATTGAGTTCAATGTCCGAATTCGTTCTCAGTTCGACCCTGAGATAGTCTTTGACTTCATAGTGAATGATGTTTCTTGGATCGGTAAGAAGTTCGGGATGCCTAAAGAGGCGGGTTATCGTTTTATAACCTTCTTCGCTGATGTTTTTAAAACTTAAAGTTAAACAAAAGGAATCCGATAGACCGCTCTTAACGTAGGAGTCTTCAGCAATCAGTCCCTCGTCCTTAAATAAGTTCAGTAGAAAGTTTACCGAGTTATAACAGGCGTAGGGCAGATAAAAAGAAACCTTCGTCGGTTGGATCAATTCCTTTTTGGTCATATTGATTTCAAAAACGTGATCATTCATGTAAGGCTTCGAAGCGAAATAGTCGCCTACGAAATTACAGAAGATGTTCCAGGTTTTTACCCCCGTACGAATGGCTCTTTCTTCGTTTGCAATCTTACCCTTACCTAAAAGATAGGAACCGGTATAAAGATCCCAAAGCGGCTCTAATTCGTCGATCAGTTCGATGGCGCGCAGTTTGTTCTTTTTTTTGTTACTGAGTGTAAACAGTTCTTTTGCGCGAATGTGCAGATTGTCCAAATAAGTATACTTAAGGAACTCAAAACCCGGTGCAGTTTTAAACTGGAGCGTTCTGGAGTCAAATAAGAACCAAGGGATCTCGTTGATAAGGATCAAGTCAATAAAAGAGTTTTGCTTAAGCGGACTACTAAAATACGGATGACTTAGATCAAAGATGACTTTTCCCGGACCCTTTTTTCGGGTTTTTGGATAATTTAGCATTTCTCCCTTAAGGTCTTTTTGGCTTTGTGAAATTTTATAGTTAAAATTCTTTCGCTCTTCTTTTAGTGCGGTCAGTTTGTCTTCAAGCCAGTCTAAATCGGTATCGGGCGCTTGTATCCAAAGGTATATTTCCGAATCAACGTTGCGCTCGTCGAAATAATCAAGGATCGTTGTAAATTTCTTAAAAAACTCTTCTTGAGAGATGTCCTTTCTCCAACGATAGAAGTACGTGGCTTTTCTCGGGAGAAGGACACTGGCCGCGTTTACGTTTTTAAAAATCTCGGCCGAAGTGATTGGAGCGGCGTCGAAATTTAGGTAGCTGGCCAGTTCAAACTCGTGGGTATAAGACAGGACAAAGGGGAGATTTTTTATGACCCTTCGGTTCGTGTCCTTAAAGTTGGTCATTTGAACGGACTTTTTCGTTAGGCGCGTTGTTTCTTCAATGTTGTCGATGATCGGTAGTACTTCTTTGTACGTCTTTTCGCTGACCTGTTTTAATTTGTCTTTAAAAGCGTTTAAATAAAGGTCAAATGACTTTAGATAACTCCGACTCCCGTTTTGAATATTTGTGACGCAGTAAATAAAACGGTTATACAGATCGATCAAAGCTTCGCCTTCTTCGGAAGAAGAAGCAGCCCGCGTCGTGTATTCGATACGTTTTTGTAAAATTTGGTATTCGAGACTGTAAAGATCTGCATTTCCAAAAACTTGCTGGTGTTTGCTACGCGCTCCCTGGAAAATTTTTACCGAAGCTTTTTCAAGATCGTCCAGTTCTTCAAGGTCTTTATCGGTAGCGTTTAACCAAAAGTCTTTCGTCTTCGTCTTAAGATGGTTTGTAAAACCAGAATCCACCAGAGTGACCAAATAGTGGTTCTCTTCGTCTTTACCATTATTAGAGAAAAAGTCTGAGTTCAGATAACTGACCAGACTTGTATTGTCCCAATTGTCCGGATGCTTCCAACCAAAACACAGACGCGAGAGCATCCAGTTACGGTGGTCCCAATAGGCAAACTCTTCGATAAGCGCTTCGGTAAAAGTCCCATTTTCAAGGCTATCGTATAAAAACTGGCCCATCCGCTCTACGATAGCACTTTTGAAGGCATCTAGGTGCTTTACTTTCTTTAATTTTGTTCCTGCCTTCGGTTTTCCAGGAAAATCCGACGCGTCTAACGTATCCAAATTTAAGAGTAGGCCCAGTGCTGAGGTGTACGCGGCGGTTTCGTAATAATCTTTCTTAAAAGTACTTTCCAGTTTTTCCAGATTGGGATTGGAAGGATTTTTCCACAAATAAAAGATGTTAAGGGCCATTCGTCTAAGAAGCGGTTTGAGTTCAAAATTCTTCCAGTTATCCATATAGTTTCCCATATAGTAGTAAAGGGTGAAATCCTTTGCTTCCTCGGGATTTTGGTCAGAATCGCCGGTTAGAAAATGGGTAAACGCCGTTTTTTGACCTTCCGGGTATTTATTTTTGACGATTTTTTTAGCTTCTTTGCCTACTTCTTTGGTCGTTTGGTTATCGCCAAGAGAGATAAAAATATAATTGTACGTTTTTCC
>CANRHG010000060.1 GCA_947630385.1 uncultured Eubacteriaceae bacterium | reverse complement strand
GCAGGTGTGACCGCCCCGGAAACAAGCTGCCGATATTCGGCAGAGAACCCGACGGGCTTGCCCGGCGGAGGGTCAGTTGATCGGCGCCGAGTTTGGCCGTCTGCCCACCTATCGCCTTTCATACGCGATCAAAGATAATTTAAAAAACTATTATGAGGTTTTTAAGATCAGTAACGACAAAAGAAACAAAGGGGATCTAACACCGTTCATTTTAAGCTTTCTTGAATTCGTTAAATCATCGCTGCAGGATTCGATCAAAAACGCGAATGAGCTAAAGAAAAAACTGGAAATATACAGAAAACGCAATAGATCTTTGGATCTTAGTGAAACCGATAAAAAAGTTCTAACGGTCTTAACTGAAAACGCGTTGTTAAGCTTAAGCGGATTAACTTTGTCGCAGTTACAAAAAATAAACGGAAAGGGGAAATCAAGCGTTAAACGGTATTTGGATCATATTGAACAAAAGCTCGGCCCGGATATGATTAAAATCGATACCAACCATCGGGAATACCGGTATTTACTAAATTTGTCTGCTTTACCGTAGATCGTACGTTCGCCATGCGAAACCATCAATCGGGAATTTATTACTGACCAAAAACCAGCAATTGAAAGAAGATTTTAAAGCTCGAATGTAGAAAAATTCGAGCTTTCTTTCTCCAAAAATCTGAAACATACAAATTACAACCTACAGTTAGTTTAACTAATTTTCATCATGGTAACGCTTGCGGTAATAATCAAGGGTCCGGTAATCGAGAATGTCTTTAAACTGTCTGATAAAAAACGCATCGTTACGATAAGGATCTAGTTCGTCACAAAGACCCAATACGAAAGTTTCGCCGGTTATAAAATAACCTTTCCCCGATTGGACCAGATGCTTGATCGGCATTTGTTTAATCTTTCTTAGATGATTTTTCTCATTAATATTTTTGAGTTCCTCTTTGCTATCTACGTAACTCAGATCTTTAACGTTTGTCCCGTTTGAAAAGAACTCTACCCAATTTTTAACAACCTCTTTTTCACCGATCTCTTTTCGGATACCTTCTTCTCCGATAAAAGCCTTAAGTACGGGCATTTTATAGACGCGCGTCATGTTCGTGGTCTCAATCAGATTTAAAAACGTTCCGGCTGGGCTATTATAAATTCTCTCTTCTTCCGGTGTTAATAGATCTCGCTTTTTAAGAAAAGTAAGGTAATTCTTAAAAGGATTGTCTTTACCCGGTAACTTGGAACACAATTCGTAAATAAATCCATTCATTTCTTCAAAAAGCTCTCGCCGGCTTGGAACGTGACCCAGTTCATCCCGTATACGATCAAATTCTTCAATAACAAGATCCCTGCGCTTTTGTTGGGCTTTTTCCTGTTGTTCAAACAAATCGATTAGTTGTAAATCAAAATCGACAAAACAATCCTCAGGTAAAGCCGTAAGAGCTACGCTTCTTTTCCCACCTTCTGCGGAACTTAAGTAACGTGGAATCAAAAAAGCTTTTCTATAATTTCCAATGAAATCCAAGACCGTCACAAAATCTTTGCCTTTCGATTTCCTAAGCCCTCTTCCCAGTTGTTGAAAAAACACGATCGGTGACTCCGTCGGACGGAGAAAAAGAACGCAGTCGACGTCTGGGATATCCAGGCCTTCATTGAACATGTCGACCGAAAAAATGACGTTGAGTTTGCCCGATTTTAAATCCTGTAGCGCCTGATCCCGGTCAAGGGCGAAAGGGCCCTGCTTTCCACTGTAAACGGCCTTAGACGGAATACCATTTTCCGAGAAAAACTTTGCCATGGCTTCGGCGTGATTACGACTAACGCAAAAACCGAGGCTCCGCTTGGGGTTATGTTTTTTGAAGTGAGAAAGAATAAGATCAAAACGCTTTTGATCCGATAAATACAATCGGTCAAGATCCTCACTACGGTAGCGGCCGTTGTAAAGTTTTAGCGGTGAATAATCCGTAGGATCGTAGATCCCATAATAATGATAAGGAACGAGTTGACCGTGGTTTATGGCTTTAAAAAGATCGATTTGATAGGGAACGTTATAATCACACAGAGCGTATACGTTTTGGCGGTCCAGTCGCTCGGGAGTAGCCGTAAGGCCTAGTAGAAAATCCGGTTTAAAATAATCGATGATGCGCCGATATTGTTTAGTTACGGCGTGATGGAACTCGTCGATAATGATGTAATCAAAACTTTCGGGATCAAAGGTCGATAAATTGCTCTCTTTGGCTAACGAATTAACGGAAGCAAAAATAACGTCCCGGTCCCTTTCTTTTATATCGGCCATGAAAAATCCCTGCGACTTTTCAGGACTGACGTTTTTAAAACTTCTTGCTGCCTGTTCCAGGATCTCTTTACGGTGGGCTATAAATAAAACGCGCTTCGCGTTTTTGGAATCAAAAGCGGCAAGGTACGTTTTACCTACTCCTGTTGCGGCTTGTATGAGCGCTTTATCGGCTCCTTGCGCTCGTGTGACTTCCAGAGCGGCAAGAGCTTCGATCTGAAAACCGCGTGGCTCATATAAAGGAATTAATTTTCTATCCGACTCAAAACGTTCGAGATCGCGGTAAATTTTGGGACGTCGCCAGTTTTTTGAATATTCTTTTAAAACCGGCTCATCGATCACGATCGAGCGTTTATTAAAAAGTTCTTCGAATTCATTTTTAAAGGATTCTAAGCTTTCCGCATCCGTATTCGAATCAATACGGTAATTCCATTCAACCCCACGCGTTAGAGCACTGGTAGAAAGGTTAGAAGATCCTATATAAAGCTCTTCATTTTCCGGTTGTTTGAAATAATAAGATTTAGGATGGAAGGAAATTTCGGAATTATTAAAAAAACGTAAATCGATCGCGTCTTTTAGCGTTGTTTTTAGAAGAAATAAAGCGGAAGGTTCGGTTATGTTTAAATAATTACCGGTTAGAATTCGAATTGGCACGCCGCGATCAGCCGCATCTTTTAAGTCGTCGAGAATGAGTTTTACGCCCGACTCCATCAAAAAAGAGACGATCAAATCGATCCGTTGAGCGCTTTTTATACTGTTTTTAAGCACATCTTTAAGCTTAGCCGACATGCCGGTAAAAACTTTATCCGTTTCCCTCTGTTTCATTTTTTTCTAAGTAGGACGTTATAAAAAATTACGTCTCCCGAATCCCGTTTCGATAGGCTTTCCCAAATCTCTAGGATCTTATATTCTTGCAAAGAATTAAGAAGGCGCATTAATTCTTCTTCCGTTAGATCGGTAAAATAACGCCCGTTTCGAAACCCCTTAAATTCACCTTTTTTAATCGAAAAGTAAAATATGCCGTGCGGTTTTAGATTCTTTTTTAGTTTTGAAATGGTTTTTCGGATTTCTTCTTGCTCTAAATGAAGTAGGGAAGCACAGGCCCAGATTCCGTCGTAAACCTTATCGAGTTTTAAGGTTTCAAACCTTTCTTCATACACAGTAGCTCCAGAGTTATGCCTGGCAATTTCTGCCAGTGCCTTTGATCCATCGAGACCTTCGGCTTTATAACCTTCATCTATAAACGCCTTTAGATCCCGTCCTGGCCCACAACCCAGATCCAAAATTTCTGCCTCGGATTGTAGATAATTTAAAAACTTACGACGTACCTCGCTTAAATCCGTCTTGAGCCAGCGTTCGGCATAATCCCGTGCGTTTTTATTGTAATAATCAAGGGTTTCATTATTCGCTTTCATTTCATTGTTTAAAACGCTTTCATCGTTATTTTAATATTTTTACCGGTTGTGAGCATTAACCTTATACAAAAAAATAGCGCTCTAAGAATCACTCCTAGAGCGCTGAATTATATTATTTTACTTTCCGCCTGGCTTATTTTCAAGTTTTTTGATTTCTTCTCTTAATTCATCGATCGTTTTATCTTGATCTTCAATTGTCGCCTTTTGCCCATTGATCGTTTTATCTCTGGCTTCAATTGTTATCTTCTGCTCATCGATCGTTTTACCTTGGTCTTTGATGATTAATTTCTGGCTATCTATAATTTGCATTTGACTAAATATCGACATAAATTCTCCAATGATTTCATCATTCTCTCATACTTAAAGTAAAGCGGCGCTCTGAGAATTGTTCCCAAAGCGCCGAATTGTCTTAAATTGGTTTTTACTTTCCGTCCGAATGACCTTTAAGTTTTTCGATTTCTTCTCTTAATTCATTGATCGTTTGCTTTTGCGTTTTAACTTCGTTGTTCAAATTCTCATTTTTAGTTTGAACATTTTTTACGGTCAATTCAAGATCATCAATCTTCCGGTCTCTGTCTTTAATTGTTATTTTCTGCTCATCGATCGTTTTATCTTTAGCTTCAATCGTTTTACCTTGGTCTTCGATTGTTATCTTTTGCTCGTCGATCGTTTTATTTTTGGCTTCGATTGTTACCTTCTGCTCGTCGATCGTTTTATCTCGATCTTCAATTGTTACCTTTTGCTCATCGATCGTTTTATCTCGCGTTTTAACGACGTTTTCTAGATTTAAATTTCTTCGTAGAAGCTTTTCCGTTTCCTGTACCTGACTAAATATCGACATAAATCCTCCAATGATTTCATCTCTTCGCTCTTTAAACAGATCTTCGTAAATCCCTTCTTCCAAACACTTTTCAACTAAAACCTCAAGTGCTTTTTGGTCCCGGTCGTATTTTGAAGTCACGTCTTTAAAGATTTCACAAAACTCAAGGTATTCCGTAAAAACCTCCGTTTTCGGGATCTTGCCGTTACGTCTACTCATGACCGTTACCGGTAGCCTACGGGTAATTAAAAAACGCTCCGGACAGGGGTGTTCGTCTTCGAAAGTATAGTAATCTTTGTTTAGAAGTTCATCCCCGATATAAAGGACGAAAACATAATTTTCGACTCCCATTAGTTTGAAATCTTTAAGAATCTTCAGTGCCTTAGCGTTGCTAAGAAACTGGTAATTCCCAAAGCGGTCTAAATTTTTACGGTCCCAGGTCGACTGGGCTTCTAGACCAATTAACCGGTCTGGGCCGTTTTGTCTTCGGACGAAAAAACTCAGGTCGTTTCTTAAAGTATTGACCAACTCCGACGAGGTGTCAATTTTATGGTAGTAGTGGTCTTCCCAGTCGGGATCGTTCGGAAACAGGCTATGGTAAACTTGGGGTAGTTTTGGCTCCCCGGAAAAACCTTCGCTAAAAACGAGGTCTTTGGTCTGTTGTTTTAATGCATTTTCTGTTTTTATAATGACTCCCTCCATAAAAAAGATTTCATCTACCCACCTAAGCTTCTTTCTCTCTTATATATTTAATGATATCCCATTTAAAGCGATTTGAAAAGTTTCGTTTTTTTCTCCCGAATAATAGCGTATAACCACGAGAAAACCGCAACATCCGCTAACTTTTGCTCAAAAAACGGGAAAATAGAACCGGTCAAGCCTTTCTGGAACCGCTAAAAAAATGACTTTTTTTATTCATGCTCAAAACTCATAAAATCTAAAGGTCATATTTATAATCCTGTGGAAATAGTGGGTCCGAGAAAAAGAATTTAGAAAAAATTGTCTGTTTAGGGGTTTTCTTGATTATAATTGGAGCGAAATATTACATCCTCGTAAGTTTATTCAACCGCCGTCCGTTTGGCTTATAAATTATTTTTCAGCCTATGATCAACAAAGAAACTTTTGGCCCATTATACCCATTTATAGCAAATGCTTAAGTCGAAACCCGAAGCTTTAAGGTAATTTTGAAGATTATCCATTATAATGTTTTTAAAGAAAGGAGGTCGTCTTATGACAAGATCAAGACGTTATCTTACGATCTTCGGGACGATCTTGATCGTCGCCGTGATCCTCTTTGTCGCGTATTACTTTTTTGTAAAAAGCAATACGCCCGAGACCCCCAAATACAACCCTTCCGGCGAGGTCGAACAAACCATAGAAAACCCTACGCCGCTTGACGATAACAATGTAACGAACAACACCGACGTTGCGGAGTCTTTGAGCCCGTCGTCCGAAATGCAGGGCGTCATCGACCGCAACAGTTCCTACATCAACGAACCGGAAGTCGTCGACCAACTTACCGAGTCGTATCCGAGCAACTTGATTCCGATTTTTATGGCCAAAACCGCTGCCGATTCCAACGACATCATCACCGACAACGGAAAGCCCGGCTGGACGGCCACGTACGGGTCGGATGCCGATACCGAAACGATAAGCAGCTTTTACGAAGATCTGCTTAAAAACTCGCCTGGGTACGACGTCATCCAAAACGGACAGTCGGTCCAGGTCACAGGGACCGCTTCCGACTGCAACGTAAGCGTTACGGTCTCACCGAACAACGCGGAGCGGACCGGTCTTGACGACAAATCAAACGTCAGTATCTTCATCGAGCGCAACTGATGGCTAAGACCCTACGCGGCCCTTACCGCTTAGAAGGGGTCCCCGGGCTGCCCGTTTACGTTACCGAAAAGGACATAAAGAAGGTCTACATCCGTCAAAAGGAGGACCATATCGCGGTCAGCAAGCCTCCCGAAATAAGCGACAGCTACCTTCTTAAATATTTTGAAGCCTCTTCAAAAAAAAGTCCGCCTACGGGGATATTATTTTTAGCCCGGACCGTTCCCATCCGTTACGCCCCGGTCGATGCACCGATACTCGGTGAGGAATTGTTGCTCCCCGAAAACTATAAAGACTTTCCGTACGAACTTTTGAAATGGCATCTCGATAAAATTATTAAAGAAGCGTTAACGGGGTATATCGATAACAGGCTAAAGTTTTGGAGTCAGCGTACTGGGATAGATTATGAGAATTTTAAGATCCGGACGATGAAAACGCGCTGGGGGAGTTGTACCCCATCGACCAAAGTGATGCGCTTTAACTTTTTTCTGACGGTAGCCAGTCCGGAAGAAATCGACAGCGTCGTCCTGCACGAGTTGGCTCACATAAAAATTCCCAATCACAGCAAAGAATTTTACGATTATTTGCGTTCGTTTATACCGGACTACGATGTATATCAAAACAGGCTCGAGGCCTTACCTACCTCTTACCTGATCTATGGGAATTAGCGGAGTACCCGCATTTATGTTAAACTGACTATAGCCCGAATCAAACGGGGTATTGATTCAAAAACAATTTGCTTGCTCATGGATTTTATCCATCAGCTACTTAAAAGTGTGTTCGGAACGGACGAGGGGGAACCATGTGTCAAAGACATTTTCCGTCCGGCAGACTTTCAAGTGATATTTATATTCGGGCTCCGGCCCGAATTGCAATTATCTGTAGTAGTATTTTTTTACGGTTCTCCTCTATAACCGGTCGTAAAGACCGGTTTTTTTTCATCAAAGGAGTTTTTTATGGCGAACTACCAATATCAACCCTGGGAACTGACGGAGAAAAACAAAAAATCCCAGTCGCCACCCCACGGAAAGCGGCACTATATCGTGATCGCTCTGTGGATCCTGGCAAGCCTCGCGGTCCTGATTTTGGGCCTGGTCCTGGTCTTTAATCCAAACCTTCGCGCCGAGGATACGGCTCTGGCGATCTCGGTCGTCGTGGCTTTGATCGGGATCATCTACGTTTTTGCCGTATTAACGCGAACGGCCAGGACGACGACCCGTCTGCTTCTTCTGGGAGCGTTGTTTGTGATCGGGGCGGTCGTCGTCAGCGCGGTTCCCCAGTTCCTGACCGTGACCTTCCGGATCCTGATCGGAGTTTTGAGCGTGGTCACTTCCGTCTTCATGCTCATCGACGTGATCCGTTTGATCAAGGAAGACGCGCCCTGGTTTTCATCGGCTTTCTGGTTTGTTCTGTATTTGGTCCTAGGTCTTTTGATCCTCTTTTCCGGAGACGGCACGCGGATCCTGGCGATCTACGTCGGCCTTTACCTGGTGGCCCTCGGCCTCAACGCCTTTCTTGAAGGCATCGGAAGCCTGTTGTTTCACAACGCGAAACTTCGCCACAACTTTACGATCATCCTTCCGAAGTACATTGCCGCGTTCCTACCGATGGCTTTCTTTCGCGAGATCAACATGATGGTCGAAGAAGAGCCCGCCGAGGTCCTGCGCCTGCAGGAGCCGGCCGAAGGAAAAGAGCCCCCACTGATCGTTTACGTCCATACCCGCGCCGGGCTTATCCCCGGCTTTGGCCACTGTGACCTGTGTTATAAGGGAAAAGTCTACGCCTACGGCGATTACGACGAAGCCACCTGGAGGCTCGGTGGGTTCTTGGCCGACGGCACGATGGCTCTGGTCCCACCGCAAAAGCACCTCGAGATGGCCCTAAAAGACGACAAGAAGATCCTGATGGCTTACGGGCTGATGCTCACGCCCGAACTCGAAGAAGCGGTGCAAAAAAAGCTCGACGAGATCATGTCGATGACCTATGAGTGGAAACCCGAAGCTCAGCTCGCGGCCGAAGGGCTGATCGACGCGGACCCGAACAGCTTTAAGGATACGGGAAGCCTGTTATACCTCGAAGAAGACGCGACCCTTTATAAGTTTAAAGAAGGCAGCAAGTACAAAACCTACTATGGCCTTCTTGAAAACTGCGCCGAAGTCGTAAACGACGTCATCGGCACGACGGGGCTACGCCTGATCCAGCCCAATGGGATCGTAACGCCCGGAACGTACCTGTACTACCTCGACGAGCTATACGAAGCCGAAGACACGATCGTGACCGAAAGGCGCCTGTACATGCTCGACGAAAACGGACATCCCGTCGAATATCCCCTAAAACCCGGAAAACCGTTCCGGCTCGGGGATCTGTCAAATTAGTGTATTTCAAGAAACGCCCAAATATTATGTTTGGGCGTTTTTTTGCGTAAAAAAACCTACCGCTTAAGCGGTAGGTAGATCGTCTTATTTATCGGCGTTTCGGTACTGCCTCGGCGTCTTGTTGTACTTGCGCTTGAACTGGCGCGAGAAGTGTTCCGGACTTTCGTAGCCGACGCGTTCGGCGATGTCACGGATCGGAAGGTTTCCGGACTTTAACATCGAACAGGCTTTTTGCATTTTCACGTCGGTCAAAATCTCCGAAAAACTCCGGCCGGCTTTTTGCTTGATGTACTTGGACAGGTACGGGACCGACAGATGAAACTCATCGGCCAGGCTTTCGAGCGATACCGTGTCCGAGTTCTTTCGGATGTAACTGAGCAGGTCGTCCAGGCGTTTGTCGCTGGTTTCGGCCCGTTCTTCGAGCAAGAGCTTGTTTACGGCCGAGACCAGGGCGCTGACGGAAGCTTTGATGATGTCGTCGTCGATCCCGACGCCCCAGAACATTTTTCCGTCGTCGTCTTTGATCCCGATATAGGCGCTGGCCTTGGACATCGAGCCGGAGGTAAGCGCGTGTTCTTCGTAGACGTCGAGCTTGTAGTCAAGCCCGAAGTATTCTTTAAGCGCGTTGTTCACGGCGTTGATTCGGCCGTTGCCCTGAGCGGAGTATTTGGTGTTTTTTCCCTTTTCTTCGATCGTCACCGTCGTTGCGATCCCGTCGACCTGTTTAAAGTGGACTTCGGGAAGACTGAAGATGTCGTTGCGGTCGATGTAGCGGTTGGTGAAGATCTCATAGATCCATTCGGGCGTGAGTTCTTTGTGTTCGAGATCGCTGATCTCTTTTACGGCGTAGCTGAAATCTTCCTGCATCGCTTTTGGCAGCGTCATGCCGTAGTTGCGCTTTAAGATGTAACTCACTC
>CANRHG010000059.1 GCA_947630385.1 uncultured Eubacteriaceae bacterium | reverse complement strand
ATACGACCTACCGACTCGATGACATTGAATACGACATCACGCTAACGCTCGACTCAGAGGATGACTTCACCTACGACGAGTGGAACAAAAACGACGACTCCCAGACCACGATCTCGGGGACTTACGAGACCGGTCCGGGTACGCTGACCCTCGATAGCGGGACGACCAACGAAGGAACGGTCCTGCCGGAAAGTCCGGTCAAGTACGACTATACGTTAGAATCGGATCATCTAAAACTTACGGCAGACGGGACGACGCTCGATTTCACAAAAGATTAATCACTCCCTTATAAACTCGATGCTCTCGCCGTTATCGGCCGTAAGCGTTAGGGTATCGCCACTTAGACTGTAAGTCAGTGTCGCCTTTCCGTTTACGGCAATCTCCTGCAGTCCATAGCTCCTAAGATCCTGAGGCGTAAGATCGAGGGACTCTCCGGTCGAAGACTGGCGGTCAAAGGTGATCTGATCTCCCGAAACTTTACAGTTGCCATCGTAGGTGATCTCATTCACGTCGTCTTTCCCGTCTTCGGCGATCGTCAGTGAGAACGTCTCCCCGTAAATATCCAGGACAAGACCGTAGGTGGTCTGTCCCAACGTGTACTTCGAGCTGTAAGAGCCGATCAAGTCGTCCGCGCCCATCGAACAGGCGCAGACGAAAAATAACGGCAAAATTGTAATTAACATTTTTCTCATTTCGTTTAGACTATAATTATGAAGATTAAAAGTAAAGAAGAATTAATCCAAAACGACGCGTTTGGCGTCGGTGAACCAAACGACGCCTACGCACAGTATTTTACCGGAAACTCGTATTTAAAACCGCTGACTTCCCCGGATACGACCGTCTTTTTGGCCAACGTCAGCTTTGAGCCGAAATGTCGCAACAACTGGCATATCCACCACGCCGATGAAGGCGGTGGACAGGTCCTGATCTGTACGACCGGTGAAGGTTGGTACCAGGAAGAAGGAAAAGACGCTATCAGTCTCACGCCCGGGACGATCATCACGATCCCGCCGAACGTCAAACACTGGCACGGGGCGAAAAAAGACAGCTGGTTTTCCCACATTGCCGTCGAAGTTCCCGGAAGCAACACCGAAAACGAATGGCTTGAAGAAGTAAGCGACGAACAGTACGAAAAGCTCTAAGTGTCGACCCTGATGAGTTCGATCCCTCCGTTTTCGCTTCCACTATATTTTTTGCCGTTTACGTCGTTCCAGTGCTCGTGAACGCCTAGGCTTTCCAGTCCCAGGGGATTGTTGTAATTAGTCCCTGAAGGAGGATTCGAGATCAGGGCGGATTCGTGCAGGTAATTCTCGCTCGCTTTGTTCTCGCCGACGACGGGCTGTACTTCTTTGATCATCTCTTCGTTGGTCAAAAAATCCGCACCGGCCGAGTCCAGAGCGACCGGATCTTGAGACAGAAAAATGCTGGAGGTGAAATCCCCGTTAAAGGGATCTTGCCTCCATTTTGTGTTCTCGAGGCTCAGTTCTTTTCCTTCGCTCGGTGCCGCGATCAGGGCGTCGAGCATGTAAACAGTCGTTTTACTAAAAATTTCTTCGTCCGCGAGCAGGTCGGTCAGAGGAGAATACGAATCCATCTGCGCGTTATTTAAGTACGGGTGGAGTCCCGCCTGTTGCGGCGTAAAACTTTTTTCACTGTTCATGATCACGCCAAACAGATTTTTGGCCGAAAGCGTGATCCCATAGCTGTGCCCTTTAAGATTGGCTAGATTAATTAAATAATCGGCCTGGGTTAGACAAGTCGGAAGGTACGATTTTTCCCCGTCGATCTCGACCGACCAGTTTATCGGCTTGTTTTGGTCGATGACGGCGTTTCGGTTATCGACGAAGTTTACCGCTTCAAGACCGCCTTCGTGGCAGTAATCGGTGAGGTATTTTGGAAACACGCGGGTGATGTCAAAAACCGTGATGTCTTCCGCCCTGACTCCTGAAGTCGTTAAGGATTTTAAAAGCTCTCTTAATAGGACGGGATTTACGTAACTTAAATTCGTCTGTGAATTTTCATCGCCCTGTGAACCGTTAAGGTTGACTTTGATCGCTAACTTCTGTCCAGGTGTGTAACTACCCGTTTCTCCCCTATTTTCGTTGGTGTAAGTAAATAAGCTGTCCCAGGCGCTTTTTTCATCTTCCTTACCCGTGAGTTCCTCTAAGCTCTTGCTCAAAAGATCCGAAATCTTTTCTTCGTTAAAGTTTGTAAGATTCCACCAGTATCCTTCCCCGTCCCAGTCCACGGTGTCGGGATCATATCCCCAAACGACCCTTCCCGGATAGATACCCCTGGCTTTTCCGATGGGGTCGTGGGACGGATAAACGGCCTGGTCGGCCGTCTGAGCACACGCGCTTAGAAATAGGAGCAAGAGCACAAGTAAAATTTTCTTCATTATATAAAAAAAGCCGCCGATTGCTCGACAGCTTAAGTTTCTTATTTTCTTTCCTCGAACTGGATGATCCCCGAAACTCTATCGTAGGTATTGTCCCAGTTCTGTCCTTCTGCTAGACCTTCAATACGTCCGCCGATGGTTATATTATGAATCGACGGGAACATCTGCGCGTTCGAATGAAGTCCTGGATTGGTATCGTAGTTAAACGTATCAAACGGTTTATTTTCATTGTAGACGCCGTCCGTCTTTAGTTTTATGTTATTAAAGGTCGAGTAAACTTCATCCCCGTTGACCCTGGCTGAGCCTTCTACGTGTAAAACCAGGGGATAATGGGCGAGTTTTTCGTTTTTTACACTTCCCTTGTAAACGCCGTTTGCGTACGTATCACAGGTCCCGTCTTCCTGTACCGCCAAAAGCAGGCGGTAAAATTTATCGGCCGCTCCAAAACCGTTGCGTCTGTAGACCTGGCCGCCTTTATCGTTGCTCGCGATGTTTTCAACGAGTAGGGCCGTTCTCCCCGTATACGGTGGCGGGGCGTGATGGTCAAACTGCAAGCCATAACTGACCGCGGAGATCGGTGAGCAAGCCACGAGCTTGGAGTGGTAGCCGGTTCCACTGCCGTTTACCATGACGTCGGCCTGAATACTAAATTTAGAATCAACGTTGGTGATATCGGCGCCTCCCATAGCCGGGGGTTCGTTACCCAGCGGAAGGTTTTGGGCGTAAAAAGCGGTCCCTTCCTGGACCCAGCCGTACTGGGGTAGGGTGTTATACTCGTTTACGTCCGAGGTCAAATGATGCAGGCCTCCCAAGTCGACGTTATAGAGCCTATAAATAGGAATATTTCCGCCAGAATAAAAAATCGGCGCACCGTTGTTGTCTTTTACCCAACCGTGTTGGTTACAAAGGGTTTCGACTTCGTTGACGTCCGTTGAATATAAATGATTTCTTAATTCGCTGTTGTAGATCCGGTAGATCGGCGTACCCCCACCAGGAGCGTACCAACCCGTTCCTTCGTCGTTCCAGTCTTTGGTCGTTCCTAAGGATGCCGCTTCGTTCGGGTCCGGAGTGTAGAGATGTTCCCCGTTTTCGCTGTTGTAAACTCTATAGATTTGGGTTCCATCGACGGCGGATACCGATTGAATTAGTAAAAGATTAACTAAAACGACCAGGAAAAATATCGTCGTCTTCTTCAATAAGCCCTCCTTTTAGCTAACACGAAATAGATTAATACCGTTGTCTATTTTATCACATAAACATAGGCGACTTCAGAGGCGATCGGAAGTTACAAAATCAGATTTAAATCCTATAAAAAAACCACCAGGTAAAACCTGATGGTTTAACATTTACTCTACAAACTGGATGATTCCAGAAACACTGGAATAGGAGCTGTCCCAATCTTGACCGTCGGCCAGACCGCTGACGCTACCGCCGATCGTGACTCTCTTCGAGTCCTTAAACTGGCTGGTGTCGGCTTTGATCGTGCTGTTGGTCGAGAAGTCGTGGGTTCCCCAAGTTTTGCTTTCGTCGTACGTTCCGCTTCCCTTTAATTTAATATCGCTAAAGGTCGCGTTTACGTTGTCGCCGTTGACGCGTCCGGAACCTTCAACCCTTAAGTACAGTTGTTGGTTGGCCAATCCCGAATTGTGGACCGATCCTTTTTTGACGCCGTTGACGTAAATGTCGCAGGTCCCGTCTTTTTGTACGGCAAGGAGCAGCTTGTAGTTCGTGTTGTTTGCTGCCGTACCATACCAACTATACTTTTGACCACCGGGGTTGTTGTTTTCAACGTTTTCCGTAATGAAAGTCGTCTGTCCCGTATACGGAGCGACCGCGTGTTCGTCGTGTTGCAGACCGAAGCTTACGGCAGAGGTCGCCGTACAGGCTAGAATTTTGGCGTGATAGCCGGTTCCTGAACCCGACAGGTTCACGTTGGCCTGAATGCTGTACTGTGAAGGCACGTTTGAGATATCCGCGTCTCCCGTCGCTGGCGTGTCGTCACCGGCCGTGCGTGAAGCCGCGTATAGCGCCGTACCTTCCTGGGTCCATCCGTGTTGTGGAAGAACGCCGTACTCGTTTTCGTCGGTCGTTAAGTGGTGAAGACCTCTTAGTTCCTGATTGTATAGGCGGTAGATCGGAACCGAACCACCTGAGTAGAACAACGCGTTTCCGCCGTTATCTTTTGTCCATCCGTGCTGACTCGTTAAAACGTTTACTTCGTTTTCATCGGTCGTATATAAGTGGTTTTGCAGTCCTTCGTTGTAGAGACGATAGACCGCGCTTCCCGAGTCCGGTGCGTACCAGGCCGTACCTTCGTCTTCCCAGATCGGCGTTCCCGCTAGAGTCACCGCTTCGTTCGCGTCCGAAGTATAAAGGTGCTCCCCGTTCGCGTTGTTGTAAAGACGAAAGATCTGAACGTTCGCCGCGCTAACTGAGCCTAGCGGCAGCAAGAATAACCCTAAGACTAGGGCAAAAAATAAAAAAGTTGATTTTTTCAAAAATGTTACCCCTTCTATTTAAATCCAACCTGGGTAATCAAAAGCAATTGATGATACCTACTTTTTGTGGCGATTTAAAAGAAAAAATGATTACCCAAACCGAAAAAAATTATAACACGTCTTAAAGCTATATTCAATAGTTTACACGGTTAGATTCAAAAGGTGGAATTAAGTTTTCGAATAAATTAAGATAAATCCTTATGAAAATTTAAGATTAAGCTTAAGAAATCTTAAGATTCGGGAAAAGAGGATTTAAAAAGTAGTACGGAGAGGGTAGTTTGTATTTGATTTGAATATAAAACTTCGAGAAATAAGGTAGGCCGGAAAGAATTTCTTTCCGGCCCATATTCTCATCTTATGAGATAGAGAGATATATTGAAAATAGAGTTGTCAGTTATTTATCGGCCCGTTTCCTACTTCTAACGATGACGTAGCTTAAAACTAAGACCGCACCTACGATCAGAACCGGCCATACGATGACCATTACGTTGTCCACTCCGGTTTTCGGCGAAGTACTCGAGGCCTTCGTCGAGGTCGAAGTCTTAGGAACGCTACTTACGCTCTGGCTCGTATTATTAGAAGCCGGCGGGGTCGTAGTCGTCGGAGGCGTAGTCGATGTGTTGTTGGAAGTCGTCCCTGCCTGGACGTTATTCGATTCGACTCTGTCTTCTTCGTTGTCGTTGTAAGTGATGTAAGCCGTGTTATCGAACTTCGTTTCGGTCGCGTCGAGCGGGATCTTAAAGGTAACCTGTACCCTAAAGCTTTCCTTCGGTGCGAGTGTAGGAACGTTCCAAACGACCGTATCTCCGGCGCTGTTGAGTTGTCCGTCGTTAGAGATCGAACCTTCAATGACCTGCATCCCGGCCGGGATTGGATCGTTCAAGACGAGATTTTCTAAAATCTGGTTTCCGGTATTGGTTATGGCGAGATAATACGTGACCTCATCGCCTTTGACGACCTGCAGATAGTTTTGGGTTTGATCGCCGTCATTTACGCTTTGGCTCTTTTGAATGCTTACGGAAGGTTCTACTTCTTGATCGTAAGCACCGTTACTGCCTTCGGCTTCGACCTCATTCGAGACTATCGGCGTATCGTACGGATTTTGATCGTAATCGATGGCTGCGTCGTTGACAAAATCTTTGATGACTTTAAGATCGATCGCTTCGCAGCTAAAGCTTAAAGTTATAGTCTGCCCTGGTTCCAAAGTACCCAAGTTCCAGGTGATAACGTCATTTTCAAGAACACCATCGTTTGAGATACTCCCGTCTACGACCGAAAGACCTTTTGGAACTTCATCCGTCACGATGACGTTCGTCATTGGATCGGTATTCGGGTTTTTGACCGTGACCAAGTAAGTGATCTGGTCTCCCTTTTCGAGCAAGACTTTTTCGGTCGTCGGTTCGTTGTCGTTGATTTGCTGCTGTTTTTGAATCACCTCTTCGGGGTTGGTGATCATGACCGAATTCGATTCTTGGCCGTTGACCGTAGCTATATTGACGTAAGTTCCAGCCGTGTTAGGAACCGAAACTTTAAACGTTAGCGTGACACTTTCTCCCGGTTCTATGCTTGGAATGGTCCAACTAACGGTATTTGTAGCCGGATCATAAGTTCCACCGTCAGTAGCCGAATTCTCTACGTAGGTAAGACCTTGTGGGATCGGGTCGCTAACCGGAATATTGGTCTGTGTGTTATCCGAATTATTGTTAACCGTTATATAATAAGTAACCTTCTGATCTTGAACGCCTGTCAGCGTTTCGGTCGTCGGAGTACCACCTTCTGTGCTCTGCGTCTTCGTAAAGGTGATATCCGTATCGGTATTTTCTTCGATGACGACTTTATTCGACTCAACCGGAGGTTGATCTCCGTAAGAGGCATAGCCCGTATTTTCCCAGTTCGTGTAGGCCGATACGGTCGGAACCTGTACCTGGAAAGAAACCGTAATATCCGAGCCTGCGGCTAAGGAATCAATGTTCCAGATGAGAATTCCGTTATTATAGGTCCCACCGTTAGATACACTATTTTCGACGTAAGTCAAACCATCCGGAACCGCGTCTTTTATGACTACACCTTCCATTGTGGCGTCCCCGACGTTTTTAACCGTCAGGTAGTAAGTGACGATGTCTCCCCCATTGACTTGGAGTAGATCGGTCGTCGGAGCGGAGCCTCCAACGGACTGCGTCTTTTGTATTTCAAGCTGAGGTAGATTTACTTCTACTTCGTTGGATAATCCAGGATTATCGGACGGGTTTTGATCCCAGTCGATTTGAGCCTGATTGATCCAGGTCGTGATCGTCGTTTCCTGTGGAATGCTAACGGTAAAGCTTAAAGTGATCGATTCGTGTGGATCAAGCGTTCCGATATCCCAGGTAATTAAGTTATTTTGGTCAACCACACTACCATGTGTGATCGAAGACGGATCAACGGTCATTCCTTCCGGAATTTGGTCGGTCACGACCACACCGGTCATGGTTTCATTCGTCGTATTTGCCGCCGTCACCGTGTAGGTTACGTTGTCTCCCGGCACAACGGTCTGCGCCTGTGTGGTGCTCTCACCGTCATTAACGCTTTGTTCCTTCGTCAGCAGACTTCCTGGATTGTCGATTTCGACCGTATTAGAAGCCGTACCGTTTAAGTAACCCGTATTTTCCCAGTGTCCTTGTTCATCCGGAACGATGACCTTGAATTCTAGGACGGTCGATGCTCCAGGAGCCAAACTCGGGATCGTCCAGGAGACGACTCCATTCGCGTAAGCTCCGCCAAAGGTCGCCGAACCGTCTACGTAGGTAAATCCGTTCGGGATAGGATCCGTAACGATCAAATCACTTTGAGGTTCTAGACTCTTATTGGTGACCGTCAGAGAATACGTTACGGTCATTCCGCCGACGTTTTCTAGCGGATCCCTCGAGGGCTCGTTGTCCCCGACGGACTGCATCTTAACGATTTCTTCGTCCGGCATAGGACCGGTGTAAACGATGACGTCGTTTGAATCGACCGACGTTCCCGTAGAATCCGTTACGGTCGCGTTGTTTACATATAAGGTAAATTCTTCTACGTCCGGAACCGTGGCCTCAAAGGAAACGGTCACTTCTGTACCAGGCTGTAGGGTGCCTAGATTCCAGGTCAAAATGCCGTCTTCAAAAGTGCCATCGTTTGAAGCGGAGTCTTCAACGTAGGTTAAGCCTTCCGGAACCGTATCGGTTACGGTCACGTCTTGGGCCGGAGCCGTTCCGGTATTCTTAACGGTGATGTTATAAGTTACGGTATTTCCGGCAAGAGCGGATAACGGATCGGTCGCCTGCGCTCCGTCTTCAACTGCCTGCGTCTTTTGGATCGTTAGGGTCGGAGCCGTATTTTCACCTTTTTGATTGATAAAGGTGTACTGCGCGGCTTCTTGTGCTAAAGCTTTTACCGTACCTCTGAAAGAACCGCCGTTTTCCGGTTGGATTTGTACAAAACCGCTCGTAGCTCCTTCGCTGATTGTATATTGTATTCCAGGCTGCAGTCCGGTAAAGATCAGTGATTGTACTGGAGTGAGATTAAACTGGCAAGATCCATTAGCGTCTAATAAGAACGTTCCATTAACGGTTTCTTGTTCTCCTGAATATTTATTAAAGCTTACAGAACCTGTTAAAGGCTTTCCGCTTGCGTCTGTAAACGTTGCTGTATAAACAAAGTTTGTATCGTAGTCTACTGGAAGTAATACAACGCCTTCGACAGCTTGGATTTCTTTTAAGACTGTGACCGAACCCGGCATATACTGATTTACAAAGTTAAAGGTATCGGTGGTTACATCAACCGTTCCGGTAACCGAAGGTCCATTTAACGTATCATCACTTACACCGTCTGATTCTGTATCTGCGGTATCCACGGTTTTAAAGATATACCCGTTTTGTTCGTTTTCTTCGCTGATATTTTCCTTTAAGGTATACTTCATTCCCGGTGTTAAACCCATCAATAATAAACCTTGTCCGGCTTGAAGGGTAACTTCTGCTTGACCTAGATTGTTAAACTCAATGGTCTGTGAGACGTTTTCACTTGTTACTGGGAAACTAACTTCATTATCATCTATTGAGGTGACAAAATTATTATTTATTACTTTCCCTTCAAGTTCTAAAGCCTTACCCTGAATATTATCAGTAATAGTATTATCTAAATCGACGAAAATAACATTAATTGTATAAGTTCCATCATCATTTTTCTGTAAAGCTTGGCCGTTATTTTGTATATCGACCCAATAATAAGTCGTATTTCCATCCGAATCAATCAAATATCCGGCATCATTAGTATCTAAGACGTACTGAGTATTTCGATCCCAGTCACCAGTTCCGTTAAACGTACACTGAACAGCTTGAATATCATAACCGATCGGAGCACCATCTTGAGTTAAACTAATAGTAAAATTAAACTCTTCATTCTGAGAATTACTATCGGTCTTACTTAAAGTCTTACCGAAAAGTAGCTGTCCGCTCGGAACTTGTAAAAGTCCATTGTTTCCCAAATATGATGTGATAATTGGCGTCGTGTGATTGTTTGTACTGGATTCAGAGTCTACTTGGGATTCTCCCGTTATAACGGAAGTATTAAATGTCGTAGCTGTCCCGGTTAGGTTTTCCGCCTTATTATTCCCTGGTGGCGTCGGCAAACTTAAGTTTCCTACTCTCCAGGCTCCAATTTTAGTACATACGATTGGTTGAGTATACTTATTAGTTTTAGTAGGAGATACATAAGTTCTTTGGGAATAACCCGTTGTTACTCCAGGATAGTTTTCAAC
>CANRHG010000058.1 GCA_947630385.1 uncultured Eubacteriaceae bacterium | reverse complement strand
AAGACTTCGAGGTCGGCGAGTTTTTCGCCGGTCCCGATGTAGCGGATCGCTTTTCCGGTCGTGTAAGCGATCGAAAGCGCGGCCCCGCCTCTGGTGTCCCCGTCGAGCTTGGTTAAAATCACGCCGGTAAGCCCGAGACGGTCGTCGAACTCTTTGGCCACGTTGACCGAATCCTGTCCGGTCATCGCGTCGATCGTGAGCAGGATCTCGGAAGGATCCACGAGCGCCTGGATGTCCTCGAGCTCTTTCATGAGCGCGTCGTCAATATGAAGACGCCCCGCCGTGTCGATGATGACGAGGTCGTGCCCGTTTTGCTCGGCGTAGGCCATGGCCTGTTTGGCGATGACCCTGGGGTTGATCTTTCCGTCAAAGGAATACACGGGAATGTCGAGCTGTTTTCCGAGCACGCGCAGTTGTTCGACGGCGGCCGGCCGCTGCACGTCACAGGCCACGAGCAGTGGGTTTACCTTCTTTTCCTTGCGCAGGAGATTGGCCAGTTTGGCGGCCGTGGTGGTCTTACCGGCCCCCTGCAGGCCGACCATCAAAAAGACGTTCGTGTCGTTTTCCTTGAGCTCGAGCTTTTGGACCTCGCCGCCTAAGAGCTTGGTCAGCTCGTCGTTAATGATCTTTATGTACTGTTGGGCCGGCGTTAGGGATTTCATGATCTCTTCGCCGTTTGCCCGCTCGCCTACGATTTTTGTGAATTCTTTGACGACTTTAAAGTTTACGTCCGCTTCAAGAAGGGCCAACTTGACTTGGCGGTTGGCGGCCTTGATGTCGCTCTCCGACAATTTGCCTTTTTTCTTTAATCCCGAAAAGATATTTTGAAATTTTTCATTTAAGCCTTCAAATACCATTTTCTTCGATCATCCTTTTTAGAATCTTTAAAATCCGGCCGGTCTGATCGTTTTTTCCCAAAGCGCGGACACTCCTTTCGAGCTCTTTAAGATCCTTACGTCTCTTTTCGTCGCTGTCGATCATCCCCAATTTGTCCTCGTAAGTCTCTAGGGCCTTCAGTGAGCGATGGATGCTGTCGTAGACCGACTGCCTCGAGATCCCGAGGATCTGGGCGATCTCGGCGAGCGAATAGTCCGAGTCGAAGTAGTAACTAAGGATCTCGCGCTGCTTGGGCGTTAACAGATCACCGTAATAATCAAAAAGCAATTGTTCTCGTATATCGTTCATCCGTCAAGTAAAATTACTTGACACTTTCGCTATTTTAAAGGTAATTACCCTTCGTGTCAAGAAAATATTTAATTTAACCGTTTAGATCTTCTTTGTCGGTGATGACTTCGATAAAACTGCGGGGATTAAAGTCGATCAAATCCTCGGCCGTCTCGCCCACGCCGACGTATTCGATCGGGATCCCGAGCTCGTCGATGATGGCGATGGCGATGCCGCCTTTTGAGGTCCCGTCCATCTTGGTCATGGCGATCCCGTCTAGGTGGATGGCGTCGTTGAAGATCCTCGCCTGCGTCAGGGCGTTTTGTCCGGTCGTCGCGTCGACGACTAGGAGGTTGTGCTTAAAAAAGCCCTCCCCTTCGCGGTCGACGACCCGTCCGATCTTGTCGAGCTCTTTCATGAGATTGACCTTGTTGTGAAGCCTTCCGGCTGTGTCGATGATGAGCACGTCCGTTCCCCTCGAGCGGGCGGCGTGGATCGCGTCAAAGACGACCGAAGACGGGTCGGCCCCGGTCGCGGCTTTGATCAGTGGCACCTCGACCCGATCGGCCCAGGTCTCGAGCTGATCGACCGCCGCGGCGCGAAAGGTGTCGGCCGCCGCGATCATGGGTTTCATGCCGACGTCCTTGAACTTTTTGGCGAGCTTGGCGATCGTCGTGGTTTTACCGACCCCGTTTACGCCCACGACGACCATGATCGTCGGCAGGTGGAGCAGGCTGTCGGGGATGTCGACGAGTTCGTAGAGGATGTTGTAGAAGGTCTCGATGACCTTGTCTTTGTTGATGATCCCTTTATCCTTGATCCGGTGCTTCAGTTCGTCGGTAATTTTAAGCGACGTTTCTACCCCGAGATCGGACAGGATCAGGGTCTCTTCGAGTTCGTCGAAAAAATCGTCGTCGAGCTCGCTGTAGTAGATGAGGTTGTCGATTTTTTCGTTGAAGGCGCTCGCCGTTTTCGAGAGCCCGTTTTTTAGTTTTTGAAATATCGAATTTTTCATTTTATGTAATCCGCGACGTCAATGGAACACAGTTTGGACACGCCGTTTGAGGCCATCGTGATCCCATTGATCTTTTCGCATATGCGTAACGTGTTTTTGCGGTGGGTGATGATGATAAACTGGTTTTTGGCCTTGATCTTTGTTATAAACTGCGTAAAGCGGAAGATGTTGCTGTCGTCTAAGGCCGCGTCGATCTCATCGATGATGGTAAAGGGCGAGGGATTGAGTTCGAGCATCGAAAACAGCAGGGCGATGGCGGTCATGGCTTTTTCACCTCCCGAAAGTAAGCTGATGTGTTTTAAATTCTTTCCCGGCGGTTGCGCCGAAAGCTCGATCCCGCTGTTTAGGGTATCAAGCGGATCGCTGTAGTCCAGTCGCGCTTTTCCCCCTTCGAAGAGTTTTTTGAAAGTGTCCGAGAAGATCGCGTTTAACCGGTCGAACTCTTTTTCAAACTGCTCCTTTATCGATGCGTTGATTTTCTCGATCGTCGCTTCGATGTCCTTTTCGCTGTCCAGTAAGTCTTCGTGTTGTCTTTGGTAGCTCTCACTACGCTCCCTTAGCGCGTTGTAGTCCTCGATGGCATCGACGTTGACCGAGCCGATGGCGCGCCGCTCCTTTCTAAGCTCGTCGATGTCCAGGTCTTTGTAGCCTTCCTTCTTTTTATAGAGACCTTCGATCTGCTCGCTTATGATCAGGTAGGTCAGGCCATAGGTCTCAAAGATCTTGTTTTTTTCGTTGTTTAACTTAAGATTTATGCGCTCTAGGGCCAGTTTTAGTTTCCCCGCGTTTTCCCTCTCGCTGTTTTGATCGGAGCTCAGGTTTCTGATTTTTTCTTCGCTCTGTGCCAGGTCCGCTTCGAGGCCGCGTTTTTCTTCGCGTAGGTCTTCGTCTAGGTCCGTGAGCTCTTTAAGTTTCTCTTCGGCTCGGGCGGCTTCTTCTTTAAGGCGGGTGAGCCTTTCTTCTTCCTTTTTGGCTTCTTCCGGGTAAGCGTTAAAAAAGTCCTCGTCCGCCCTTAGTTTTTCTTCAAGCTCTTCAAGCGCGTTTTGGGCCTGTTTTATTTCTTCATCACAGCTCTTTATCTCTTTTAGCCCGAACTCCAGTTTTACCTCGATTGCGGCTCTTTTTTCGCTGAGCTCAAGCTTTTGTCTGTTAAGCTTACCAAGGTCGTAGTCTTGTCTCTCAAACTCCTTTTTTTCGAGGAGGTCGATGGCTTCTTCGTTCTTACGGATCAGGGCCGTAAGTTTTTCCCGCTCTTTATCTAAGTCCTTTAGTTCAGCCCGCTTGCTGACGGCCGACTCGGACTTCATACGCTCTTTGGTATTTGTGATTTTAAGCTCTACGACCGTGAGCTCGTCCCGTGTGTCCCTTAAGAGCCTTTCTTGTTCTTGCAGATCTTTCCTAAGACTTTCAAGCGCGCCTTCGCTTTTTTCGACGTCCCTTTCCAGCAGGGCCGTCTCTTTACTTAGGCGCCCTTTTTGGTCTTCAAGCTCGTCGATTTTTAGGTTTTGAAAGAGCACGGATGGACTGTCCTTCTTTTTCATCCCCCCGACGATGGCCCCGCCGGGATAAAAGATCTCCCCGTCTAAGGTCACGCCGGTAAGGTAAGGGTATTTTTTTCGAAAAAGGGTCGCGGCCTTAAAATCCTCCAGTACCGCTACCCTTCCGAGCGCGTTTTTTACGGCCGCCTCGATCTTTACGTCGTACTCGCACAGATCGGCCGCGAGCGCGATAAAGCCGCGCTGATTTAAGAAGGCCTGTTTTTCGCGCTCGGAGATTTCCTTGTGTCTTAAGGCCTTAACCGGAAGGAGCGTGACCCGCCCTTTTTTCTCACGCTTGAGGTAGTCGATGATCTCTCTCGCGACCGACTCATTTTCTACGACGATGTCTTGGGCCTTGTTTCCGAGCGCCGTCTGAAGCGCGAGCGAGAATTTTCTGGGAAAGTGGATCAGATCCGCCAGCGGTCCGTACACCCCAGTATCCCCGCCAAAGCGTTTCATCGCGTTTTTTACGCCGTAGTTGTAAGCCTGATAGGTCTGTTTTAGCTTGTTTTCAAAGTTTAGCTCGTGGAGGATCGACTCAAGTTTTCGCCTGCTCTCCGTAAGTTTCTTACGTTTTTTTCTTAAAGTCTCTTCTTCGAGAGCCAGGCGCTCCCTGAGTGCCTTTTGCGCATTTTCTTTCTCTCCTAGCTCCGCCTTTAGGTCTGCTCTTTTTTCTACTAGCGTTTTGAGCTCACCTTTTAGCGCGTTTTTGGTTTTTACCGTCTGTCCGAGCGTCTTGTTTAAGAACTCGATTTTCGTGGTAATTCTCTCGAGGTCGCGGTTTTGCTCGCTAAGGCGTAGCCCGAGTTCGTCTAAGCTGGTTCGTTTTTCTTCCTCAAAGTCGGCCTTGCGCTTTTGCTCGGTTTCGATCTCCCTAAAAAGGCGTTCAAGTTCCCGGATCTCTTTAAGAATGGTATCGTAAGCCTGCCTGCGTCCCTTATGGGCTTCAAGTAGAGCGCGCCGTCTTTGTCCGAGGGAGGTAAGCTCGGTACTTTTTTCGCTTACGTCACGGGACAGATCTTTACGTTTTTTTCTTACAGACTCGTACCTTTGCTTCTTGCGATCCTTTTGTAAAAGCAGGGTAGAATAGTCGTCCTTTTTTTCGTCCTTTAGTACGTAGAGCCTTTTTAGTTCTTCTTCGCCCTGCGTGATCCTCTCGGAAAGCTCCCGGTTCTTGTTTTTAAGATCGACGTAGATCCTGTCCTGCCTGTAATAACTGGCGTCGAGCTTTTGTAAGCGGGCCTCACTCTCCCCCAGTTCTTCTTCGAGTTTTTTAAGTTTTTCTTTATCGTTTTTATGGCTTTCGTAAAACTCGATTAAGTCTACGGTCTTTAAGACCTCGCTGATCTCAAGAAAGCGGCGCGTCTTTTCGGCCTGTCTTCCTAGCGGTTTTAGCTGCTTTTTGATCTCACCTAAGATGTCTTCTAAGCGCTGTATCCCCTCCCGGATGTCCTCGAGGCGGCTGTTGGTCTCGTCGCGTTTTAGCTTAAAGCCGGAAACGCCGGTAGCCTCTTCGACGAGGCGCCTGAGGTCGTTGGGACTGGCGTCGATGATCTGTTCGACCCCGCCCTGGGATACGATCGAGTAGCCGTTTTTTCCGATACCGGTGTCCGAAAACAGGTCGTAGATGTCTTTAAGGCGCACCCGCCGGTTGTTGATGTAGTAGCTTGACTCTCCGGTGCGGTAAAACTTTCGAGAAATAATAAGATCCGGCTCCTCACCGCAGTCCAGGACGAGTCTTACCTCCGCTGAGCCGCGCGCGCCTTCCGAATCCGTACCGGAAAAAATAATATCCTCCATCTTTTTGCTGCGAAGCTGCTTGGTCCGCTGTTCGCCTAAGACGAAGCGGACCGCGTCGCTGATATTACTTTTTCCGCTGCCGTTCGGACCGACGATTGCGCTGATCTCAGGGTCAAACGAGATCGTTTGGGCATTTGCAAATGATTTAAAGCCGGATAAAAATAAATTTTTTAAATACAATATAACAGAACCTCGCCTCCGGCCATGCCGGAACACGGAGGATCCTTTCTAAGTTTTGGTTTTAGATCTCGCCGCTCTTTAAGTACTCGCGGGCCGCGACCTGTTGGGCTTCCTTTTTGGTCTTGCCTCTACCGGTCGTCTTCGGAAAGCCGTTGATGACGAGCTGGGTCTTAAACAGCTGGTTGTGCTGTGGACCGGTTGAGCCGAGATCCCTGTACTCGATGGTCGTATCCTTTTGCTTTTGGATGAGTTCCTGAAGCGTGGACTTGTAGTCCTTGGCGAGCTTTCCTTCGATGGCCAGCTCGATGTTTTCGTGGAGCACCCTCAGGATGACCTCCCTGACGGTTTCGTAACTCGAGTCCAGAAATACTCCCCCCATGACCGCTTCAAAGACGTTCGCGAGGTTACGGCGCCGGTTCTTACCGCCCGAAGCGCGCTCTCCCTTTCCCATGCGCAGTTCGTCGTTGAAATGGTTTTGCATGGCCGCTTTGGCCAGGGACTCCGTACAGACGATGTTGGCCCGAAGCCGGGTCATCTTTCCTTCCGGAATGTGTTGGGTCCGGTACAAATACTCACTGATGACGAGTTCGAGGACCGCGTCTCCCAAAAATTCGAGGCGTTCGTTGTTCGTGGCTTCGAGTCCGTACGAGGAATGCGTCAGAGCGTTGATGAGAAGTTCCTTGTTTTTAAAGGTGTAACCCAGCGCTCTTTCGACTTTTTCGAGATCCATCATAGGCGGTCCAACGCATTGACGACATCCTGGACGGTTTCAATGTTATCGAAGGCTTCTTCGGGGATTTCCACGTCGTACTCAGATTCGTAGTTCATGAGCATTTCGATCAGGCTCAGCGAGTCCGCGCCGAGGTCTTCAACAAGCCTTGATTCGAGACTGATGAGATTTTCGTCAATTTCTAGTTCTTCTGCTATAATACTTCTTATTTTTTCAAAATTTGTCATGACAGTTCTTCCATGAGTTTTTTTACTACCTGCTTTTGCGACAAAAGCCTGGCCTGGTTGATGGCGTTTTTGATCGCGTAAGCTTTGCTGCTGCCGTGGGCTTTGATCACCCCGCCCTTAACGCCCAAAAACGGGGATCCGCCGATTTCATCCGAATCGTAAGTCTTTTTAAGCTTCGTCAGGTCGTTCCTTACTAGCAGCGCTCCGACTTTTCCGGCAAAACTACCCATCAGCGAGGCCTTGATCTGTTTAAACAAAAACGAGCTGAGGCCTTCGATCGTCTTGATGATGATGTTTCCGGTAAACCCGTCGCAGACCAGCGCGTCCGCTTCGGTCGTCAGGATGTCTTTGGGCTCGACGTTGCCGATAAAATTAAGACCGCTTTTTTCGAGCAGCTCGTAAGCTTCCTTATATAATGGGCTTCCCTTCTCGGCTTCGGTGCCGATGTTGATCAGGCCGATCTTCGGGTCTTTTAAGTCGTCGACGTTTTGAAGGTAGATCGATGAAATCTTCGCGTACGTTTCAAGATAACCCGGTAGGGCCTCCGAGCTTGCGCCCGCGTCCATCAAAAAGACCTGTTTATTTTTTTGTGGGATGTAAACGCCCAGTCCCGGCCGCTTGACGCCTTTGATGCGCCCGAGCAGAAACGTCGCCCCGGCCAGCAGCGCCCCGGTACTTCCGGCGGATACGAGCGTGGAATCCGGGTCGTCTTTGATCTTGTTTAGCGCGATGACGATCGAAGAATCCTTTTTCTTTCGGATGGCCTTTACCGGCTCTTCGTCAAAGCCGATGTTCGTGGCGGCGCTTAAAATCGGTATGTTGAGCTGCGGCGCTTCTCTCTTTAAGACGGGACTGATCTCTTCGGCTCTTCCGACGAGCGTTAGGTCCACGCCGTACTCCTTTATGGCGTCGATGGCACCCTTGATGATCTGATCCGGCGTATCTACGTAAATCATTGTAAAAATAAAAAAACAGAGGCTGTCCTCTGTTTATTCATCAACGGTAATTACTTCGCTGCCTTTATAAGTGCCACAATATCTGCAAGCCTTATGAGGCGCTTTTACCATGCCGCATTGCGGACAGACACTCATTGCGGGTACTTTAAGTTTGTAATGTGTTCTTCTTTTATCTCTTCTGGATTTTGATGTTTTTCTCTTTGGTACGGCCATATCTCCTCCTACAGTAAATCCTTTAATACTTCTAGTCTCGGGTCAATTTCTTCTTCCGGGGTGCATCCGCACGGACCTTCATTTAAATCTTTCCCGCACATCGGGCAAAGACCTTTGCAGTCTTCCCTACACAAAATAGAGGTAGGTTCGTTGATAAAAAGACTATCGTTTATGAATTCCGTTAAATCTACGCTGTCCCCGTCAATATCGATGTGGTCATCAAAATGATAATCGAGATCCTTTTCAACAGGCTTAAGACACCGTGAGCAAGGGTAAATCAGTCTTCCTTTGATATCAAAATTTAACAGATTTTCGGTGTCTGAGAGTCTTAAGTTTCCCTTTACAAACCATTCACCAGTTAATTGCGCTGTGATTTCAGGATCTAAAGTTAAATCGTCGCCCATAAAGGCGATCTCAAAGGGATAAGTTTTTCTCTCGTTTAACTGAATCTTAAAAATAGCCACCCCATATTATACGAATAAATCGAAGAGCCCGTCAAGAAAAAAATTACATAAACGTAAATTTCGCTAAGAAAACCTATCATATTTATTTTGAATCACTAAAAAGTAGAAAAATTTTTGACTCTGTGACCAACCGATTTCCAAAGCTATGCTCTTAGAATCATTTCGTTACCAGTATTATTTAACCAAGAGGATCTACTTCGACATTTATAGCTTAACTTTCTTCTATATATAAAGATATAAGACGCATCTAAACTGACCGTCTAATTTTTAAAGCTTAATTCTAAGACATAATTAAGGAAGAAGAAAATCTCTGATCTTCTAGAGAATCTAGCGAGGCTTACTATGACTTTTGGCAAAAAATCAAAGACTGAAGATAGCGTCTAAGTTTTAAAGCAGAGCAGCAGATATGAAAATTTTTAGTAAATCAAGCTCTGAAATGAGAAGGTTAATTGTAAAGATGAATTATCTGGGCATTATAGCGCAAATAAGGGCACTTCTAAGTAGGTTTAAGTGTAGGTAAAGATTTTAAAAAACCGTTCAAAAGAATCTTGCCCTACAAGAAGGAGGACGAGAAAAACGACCGAAGACCAAAGTGAAACTTTTGGCTTTCACTTTTAGAGTCTTCGGTCGTTCTTCTCTAAGTCGGTCAATATACGTTTCCCAGATAGATAAAACCGTAAATTTACAATTCCATTTACAAGTAAATTTTAGTTCAACGGATCAACTTCGTCTAACCATCTAAACTAAAAGCTTTCCTTACTTTCTCTTAGAACTATAGTTTTTGACGGGCTCTAGAAAACCTAAAATACTGCTTACCAGATATGATAATATTCTTCAAACGACCTATTTTAAAGATCTGATCGTACGGATGTTTAATAGAGCGACTTTATAGGCTTGAAAGCCCATTAAATTTAACAGATTCTAAAAAGTTTAAATAAGGTAAGTACAGTTCTTAGTCAAAAGTAAAAAATGGGACCTAAAGCACGGCCCGAGGTAACAGCCCGAAAATCTTAGATCCCAAAAAGCTCAAAAAAGCTTAAACATTAAACTTACTGCGGCGGAAGCCGCTTATAGTAAAGATAAAACTTTTAAAACAAAAGTTAAATCAAAGGCAGGCCGTTACCAAACAAAAATTGAATAGCTTTGTTTTTGAAAACCGGGCCTGCCGGAAATTTCTTAACAGATTGGGACCGGAAACTCCGATCCCGAATTCTTTAACTGAGTGTTATTCCGCTTATAACCAGTCTCTATAAAAAAGAGTCTTTTTATCTTTAAGCCGGTACGATACGGATCTGGATGGCTTCAAGCGGGAGGTTCTGACCGGTAGTTCCGGCTTCCTGTCCCTGGGAGGTCCATCCCTGCCAGCCGTAGTTGCGGCCGTGGACGTTGTATTCGATCCTATAGTTCGGGGCG
>CANRHG010000057.1 GCA_947630385.1 uncultured Eubacteriaceae bacterium | reverse complement strand
TCAAGAAAGGGAGTAGGCTTAAGGAAGAATTCGGCCACAGAATCAAACCGGATTTTAGCGCGGACTTTTATGAAAAAGCCGAAGCCCTCCTGCGGCCTTCCTACGCGCCTTATTATTTGTACCGCCAAAAATATACCGTGGGAAACGGAGAGAATACCGGGTATAGCTTACCCGGGTATGAGAGTTTGTATAATATTTTAATGCTCGCCGAAGAGCAGTCGATCCTTGGGATCGGCGCGGGGAGTTCGGGAAAACTTTACGATAAAAAAATCGATCAGTTTACGCCGGTCTTTACAGTTAAAGACGTTAGAACGTATAATAATCGATTGGAAGAAATTTTAGAAAAAAAGCAAGCCGATTACGAACGCTTTTCAGAGATAATAGATCCCACAATATAGGGAAACTTCTAGTTCAACAGGAAGGTAAATTAATTTTATATATGAAAACAGCTTATAGGAACGAATTGTGTGGTGAGCTGACCAAAGCGGACATTGGAAAAGACGTAAAACTCACCGGTTGGGTCGACACCAGAAGAAATTTCGGCGGCGTATTGTTCATTGACCTCAGAGACCGCTCGGGTAAGGTGCAGCTTGTCGTCAACGATAAGACGCCAAAAGAGGTCATGGAACTGGCCGAGAAAGTTCGAAACGAATACGTTCTCCAGGTCGAAGGGGAAGTCATTCCAAGGAGTGAAGATACCATCAACAAGAAGATGAAGACCGGGGACATCGAAGTTCTCGTCAAAAACTTACAGATCCTCGATACGGCCCAGACTCCGCCGATCTACATCACGGACAACGACAGTTCCAACGAAACCGTACGTCTGCAGTACCGCTATCTCGACCTGCGAAAACCGAAGATGCAAAAGATCTTTAAGACCCGCTCCGACGTCAACCAAATCGCGCGAAACTATCTGGTCGACGAAGGTTTTTGGGAAATTGAAACACCGATACTCGGGAAACCGACGCCGGAAGGAGCCAGGGATTTTCTCGTCCCATCCAGAGTCCAGCACGGGAACTTCTTTGGGCTTCCCCAGAGTCCCCAGCTCTTTAAACAGATTTTAATGATCTCCGGAATGGACCGTTATTTCCAGATCGCGCGCTGCTTCAGAGACGAAGACTTGCGCCAGGACCGTCAACCGGAATTTACCCAAATCGACCTCGAAATGTCTTTTGTCGAAAAAGAAGACGTCATGAAGGTCGCCGAAGGCCTGGTCAAGGAAATCTTTAAACAGATCAAGGGGATCGAACTCGGTGATTTTCCGGTCATGACTTACGACGAAGCCATGAACCGTTTCGGCTCGGACAAACCCGATACCCGTTTTGGAATGGAGATCGTAGATTTATCCGATATCGTCGCCGATTCCGATTTCAACGTCTTTAAAAACGCGGTCAAAAAGGGCGGTTCGGTCCGGGCGATACTCGCGGAAGGCGCGGACGGAAAACTATCCAAAAAGCAGATGAAAAATCTCGAAAAATTCGTCCAGATCTACAAAGCCAAGGGGCTTGCCTGGATCGATTTAAAAGAGAATTCTAAATCACCGATCTTGAAATTTATCTCCGAAGACGAAAAAAACCGGATCATCGATAAAATGGGCGCAAAAGAAGGCGACATCATTTTCATCGTCGCCGATACGGACGAAATCGCTTTAACCTCCATCGGACAACTCCGTCTGGAACTAGCAGACAAGCTCGGGCTCATCCCCGAAGACCAGTTCAATTTCCTTTGGGTGACGGACTTTCCACTGCTTGAATACGACGCGGAAGAAGGCAGATACAACGCCAAGCACCACCCCTTTACGATGCCGGTGCTCTCCGAAATCGACCTGCTCGAGACCTCGCCCGACAAAGTTCACGCGGACGCCTACGATATGGTCGTCAACGGTGTGGAACTCGGTGGGGGATCGATCCGTATTCATAATCAGGACGTACAGGAAAAAATGTTTAAAGCGCTCGGCTTTACCCACGAACGGGCCTGGGACCAGTTTGGGTTCTTGCTTGAAGCCCTAAAATACGGGACTCCACCGCACGGAGGCCTGGCTTTTGGTATGGACCGACTGATCATGCTGCTCCTTGACATCGACAACATCCGCGACGTCATCGCTTTTCCGAAGACGCAAAACCACAGTGACCTCATGAGTCAGGCACCGGCCGAAGCTTCGCTCGATCAACTCATCGATTTGGGCATTCAACTCGACGATACGTTCTGATGACTGAAGTCGGCCGTGTCACGGCTTTAGAAGGTTCCAAGGCGCAGGTGCTCATAAGGCGCAACGCGATGTGCGGCGAATGTGGAGCCTGCCAAATCGGTAAAGAAAACATGACGATGAACGCGACCGCCCTGAACAAAGCGGGAGCGCGTAGGGGGGATCAGGTCCTCGTAGAGGTCCCGAGCATTACCGGGATCAACGCACTGCTTATCTCATACGGGATCCCGCTGTTGTTTTTTCTTTGCGGGATCGCCCTCGGGTGGCTGATCGCTCCGAAAGTCGGTATTATCTTTACCGTAGTTACGTATTTTGTTATTTATTTTTTGGAAAAAAGAGACGTTTTTAAGGCTAAATTCGATCCCGTCATCGTTGAAGTTTTAAGCGACGAAGACGTTAAAGCTCTAACAAACGAATAAAAATTGGGCGGGATCGCTCTTTTTTCTTGATTTTTATTGTTTTTCATTATATAATAATTCGTGCTTCTGGATGTGGCGCAGTTTGGTAGCGCACTAGACTGGGGGTCTAGGGGCCGGAGGTTCAAATCCTCTCATCCAGACCATTTACATTGAAATTTCACCATCCTTCGGGATGGTTTTTTAATTTCTCAACAAAATTGTCGAGAATTTGTAACAATTGTAACAATAGTGTTATACTTTATTAGACGGAGGACTCTCCGAATTTTTTGTTTGAAGAGGAGGACTAAAAATTAGTATAAAGAAAGAAAAACTGTTGGCAGTTTTAGGTTTTGTTTTAGCCCTATTTGCATTATTTCTAACCTATTCTGCCGTAACGACGGCCAGGCAAAAAGTGGTCGTCATTCAACCCGGACATAGTTTAGGCTACGACTCTGGAGCTACAAGTAATTATAAGTCTGAGGCTCAACTTAATCAGGAACTTGCTGGCAGAGTAGTTAGGATCTTAAACGACCGTGGATACAAAGTTTACATCACCCATACTACAGATTCAGAACTTCAAGGTCAAAAACTAATCAGTAACGAAGCGGCCAGTCATCTCGCCAATGTAGGGGCGGCAGTCAATAGCGTCAGCCCGGATTTGGCGCTTTCCTTACACCATAATTCGGGTGGTTCCACCGCGTCGGGTTATGAACTTTACTGGAGCAGTTATAGAGACTACGACCAGAGCGGGATTTACGAAGTCCCGGGACTTTGGTCCGATGGCTCAAACGCACTCCGTGATAGTTCGCCATGTCCGGACGCCGTAGGTTCCCAGCGCTTAGCCGAAGTGATCAAGAGCAAAATGGAAGGGATCCCAAATCTTTCCTTTAGAAGCATCAACGAACGCGACGATTATTTACCGGCCCACGCGCACTGTCCGTGCATCCTTTATGAAGGTGGGTATTTATCTAACCCGGCTGAAGCGGCTTATCTGGCCAGTGAACAGTACGTCTCGGAAGCTTCGAACCGCATCGCAAACGCTGTAGACGAATTCCTTGGCGGCGCAGGAGATGGCGGGACAACCCCGCAGGGCCAGACCGGTCCAAAGATCAATTCGGTCACCAGCAGTACGACGCAAACCTCCGGTTCGTCTTTTACCGTCTCGTGTAACGCTACGGATGACGTTGGAATCAAAGCCGTCCACTTTGCATCCTGGACGGAAGCCGGCGGACAAGACGACCTTTTGTGGAAAGATGGTGTAAATACCGGAGTCGGGACCTGGTCCTGTACGATCGATATAAGCGAACACGGAAACCAGACCGGTAAATACATTACCCACGTCTACGCCGAAGATACGGACGGTAACCAAGTCGGGGTCGAGGCACCGATGGTCGAGGTATTAAACGCTTCCAGTATGGGGAACAAACCCTCACCTACAGGTGGCGACACATCGACCCAAAACAATTCGACAGCGTCTGTAGAAATTTACCGTGTTTACAACAACAAGACCGGAGAACACTTATATACGGCCTCTCCCGAAGAAGTAAGTACATTATGTAAGTCAAACGATTGGGATTCGGAAGGCGTTGCCTGGAACGCACCTACGCAGGGCACTCCAGTTTACCGGTTATTTAATAGTGCCTTAAACGATCACTTGTATACGACGGATGAAAACGAAGTCAATGCCTTGACTTCAGGAGCCGGATGGGTCGCGGACAACGGAAGAAAGCCTATTTTCTACGCGAACACTGAAGGTCGTCCAATCTACCGCTTATACAGTGAAGCTTTAAAACGCCATCTTTTAACAAAAGATGAAAACGAATATAAAACCCTAGGATCTAGTGGGTGGACCCAGGAAGGTATTGTTTTTTGTGGAATAAATTCTTAAGATAGTTGATGACCTTTATAATAACAACCACTCGAGATGTCGGGTGGTTTTTTTGTATCCAAATTTTCTATTCGTAGATTTTCTTTAATTTCTTTTTGAGAATAATAGGTATAATAGAAGAATCGTAATTTTAAAGGATACTTATGAAACGAGCAAGTGGAATTTTAGCACACATCACCTCCCTTCCAAACCCGTACGGCATAGGCTCGTTCGGTGAGGAAATAAGGGAATTTGCAGATATATTAAGAGATTGCCAGTGCAGGTACTGGCAGGTTTTGCCTTTTGTCCCGACCGACGCGTTTAACTCGCCGTACCGGAGCGACTCGGCTTTTGCCGGAAATACGCTTTTTATCGATCTCGTAGATTTAAAAGATCGGGGACTGTTGACCGAAGAAGAACTCGAAAGTTGTAAAGTTGAAGACGAATGGCGCGTGGATTTTAAACGGGTCAAAGAAGATCGCGAGCGCGTTTTCCGTCTGGCTTTTGAGCGAATGGACGAGGTCTTAAAAGAACAGGTCGAGGTCTTTGCCAAAGAAAGCCCATGGCTTGAAGACTACGCCATCTTTAAAAGTATTGAATCCGATTTTAAACGGCCTTGGTTTGAATGGCCCGAGGAATACCGCGACCGAGATCCCAAAGCCATGGAATTTACCAAGATCTTACTTAAAAATGAGATCCTCTATCAGGAATTCTTACAGTATCTCTTTTTTGAACAATGGATCGCCCAAAAAGAGTACATCAACAATCAAGGTGTTCAGGTCATCGGTGATATCCCGATATACGTCGCGATGGACAGTTGCGACGTCTGGGCCAACAAAGATCTGTTTTTGATCAAAGACAATAAGCCGCTTAAAGTCGCCGGCGTACCGCCCGACGATATGTGTCCGACAGGCCAGTTGTGGGGCCATCCGATTTATAACTGGAAAAAGATGGAAAAAAACGGTTATAAGTGGTGGATGGACCGCTTTCGGCATTCCTTTAAGCTCTTTGACACCATCCGTATCGATCACTTTAGAGCTTTCGCCTCCTACTACGAAGTCGATCCGGACGCGGCGACAGCCAGCAACGGCAAATGGGTCAAAGGCCCGGGACTTAAATTTTTTAAGGTTTTAAACGACCATCTGACCGATGTTGAGATCATCGCCGAGGATATCGGTGGCGATATCGATCCGGAAGTTCAACAGCTTTTGGCCGATACGGGATTTCCCAGCATGCGCATCACCGAGCTTGGCTTTTCAGGCTTTGGCGACAACGTGCACCTACCCTTTAATTACGTCAATAACAGTTTTTGCTACTTAGGGACGCACGATAATAATACGCTCCTCGGTTGGCTCGGGGAGGACTTAAACGAGGGTCAGCGTAACTATGCGCTGCAGTATTTTAACTTTGACGGGCCCGACGACGACTGGTTGAGCGGAGGGCCGGAAAGCAAGTGTACGCACGCGTTTATCCGCGGCCTATTTGAAACCGCGGCCGGAACGACGATCATTCAACTCCAGGACGCGCTGGGCCTGGGGAGCGATTGTCGGATGAACACGCCGGGGACGGTTGAAGGCAACTGGGAATTTCGGGTCCCGAAGTATTACCTCGATCAGCTCAACACCGAATGGATCAAGTTTTTCAACATGACCTATCAGCGGGCCTTAAACCGTTCGGCCATGGAAAGTAGCGAGTCCTAACGACGGAATTTGATTGGAATTTGAAATGGGGACCAGAAAAAGACAAAACCGATATTTACGTAGAAAGAGGAAACGAAGGCGAAGAACGTATCTCCTTGTTATAGCGGTCCTGGTTCTCATTGTTTTTTCGGTCGGATATTACCGGTCAAACCAGAGTCTGGTTTTGTCTCCCACCGATTACGTCAAGTCGGAGTCTTCTCAGTTTTACTTTTTAAAGGATTTTGACGAACTTGAAATCGACGAATTTAGCGCTTCCTCTCTTGCGGTTCCGGAAGGAACAAAAGTCAGCGGTTATGACGTTCTCACGAACACGCCGGCGGTGATCAACCGGGATTTCTTAAGCGCGCAGGTTTCGGCGATCTCGGAACTTATAAACAAAGGTTATTTTAATAACTGGGACGAATATTCGGCCTCGATGCAGCAGATTTTATCGCGGTCGGGAAACAAGGAAAACAACGACCAGGATTTTTATAACCGCACTGCCCGCTATTTTCCGCTCGACCAGGGAAGTCTTGACGCACAAAAACAAAAGCTTAACTCGCTCAATACGGGAAATCCCGTGGACATTACCCTGAGCGCGTGCGGCAGGCTTAGAACCGGTTACGTCTATGCTTCCATCAGCGATTACGATAAAATCGCCTGCGAAGCGGTTCTTGGCTCGCTCACGGTCAGTATGCTAAACGATCTTTCACACATTTCAACCGACCAAAAAAGCGCCCTTCGAATCGTAAACAACGACCACTGTTTTTTAACGATGGCCCTGGAAGGGGATACACCGGTCAACGGGGAAGCGGAAACGGCTAAATTAAAAGAGGAATATAAAGAAGCCCAAATAGCCAATTACTATCAAATGTTGACCGTGCGCATCGACCGACTGCAGCTTTACCCTCAAATCAGTTTTAAGATTTCTGATAAAACCTACAGCGGCTACCTCGTCGATGTAAAAAGTGACGCGAGTCAAAAAATTTTGGTCATTCTCATCAAAGATTATTTACAAGAGCTTCTTCAGTACAATAAACTAAAAGGACAGATAAACGTACAGGACTATCGGGCTTACGAGATTCCGGAATCCGCGGTCATTCATCAGGACGACAAAGACTACGTTCAGGTTCTGGAAAAAGGTTATTTTACGGAAAATGTTGAAGTCTCCGTGACGTATTACGACCGGGGAAAAGCGATTTTAATGGAAGAGGCCAACCCAGACTTAAGTTCGGGCCAGATTATAAAAAGATTTCCAACATGACCACAGATGAAAAACAGATAATAAAAAAGAATATTGAAGATTTAAAGAAAGAGCTTGGTGATGTGGTTCTGTGTGCGGTCACAAAGTATCACGATTTGGATGAGACCAAGGAAGTCATAAAAAACGGCGTGACCGTTTTAGGCGAAAACAAAGTCCAGGATCTGGTCAAAAAGATCGACCAGATCGAAGAACCCGTACACTGGCACATGATCGGTCATCTTCAGACCAATAAAGTTAAAAACATCGTCGGAAAAGTTGACCTGATCCAGTCCGTAGATTCACTCAAAGTCTTGCGAAAAATAAACGATGAAAGCAAGAAAAAGAACGTCGTCAGCGACGTTTTGATCCAGTATAACTTAACGGGTGAAGATCAAAAGTTTGGTTTTAGCGAAGACGAGACCGGCGCGTGGATCGACGAGGTCAAAAACTTGCCGAACATCCGTGTTGAAGGGATCATGGGGATGGGCCCCCACACGGATTCGAAATCGGCCATACGCGAGGTCTTTCGTCGCTTAAAAAGTTTATATGATAAAATTGATTCTGATGTGGATCAAGATAACGTTCATATGAAGATACTATCGATGGGGATGTCTGACGATTATCCGATCGCTTTAGATGAGGGGAGTAGCATGGTCCGCATCGGAAGTAAAATCTTTACGTAGGGTAATAAAATGGAAGAAAATGGATTCAAAGACAAGATCTTTAGCGTGCTAGGGTTTAGCGGCGACGAAGACGAATACGACGATTCTGAACTGGAATACGAAGAAGAAGAGGAAATCGAAGCAAGAAGAGCCCCCACGACCTCTGGTAAGTCGACGTATACGACCGCTCAGGCTTCACCGGACGTCCTCGTTCTGGAACCAACCAATTTTGAAGAAGCACCGGGTATTGTCAATAAACTAAAAGAAGAAAAAACGATCGTAGTCAACTTAAAACAAACGGATTTCGATGAAGGAAGAAAAATCTTTGATTTTCTAAGCGGCGCGGTTTTCGCTTTGGAGGGTTCGTTAAATCGAATCGCGGAATCAGTTTTTATCCTAGCCCCAAGAATGGTCAGTGTTTCAACACAAATGCCGGATGAAAACCAAATGTACCAATCGGAGATTTTATCCTGGGAAGAGGAATCAGAATAAACGCCGGCTTCAAGCCGGTTTTTTCTTTTATGGCAAGAAATAGCGATAAATTAATCCAGGTCAAAGAAGCGCTGCGAAAAAAGAATAGACTTTACGTCAGCGATTTTCTGGATGAAAACGAACAGGCACAAGCCCTCGAGCTTTTAAAGCGGACTTCACGAAGCTACCGTTTTGACGGCGGGTACGACCAGGCACAACGTAAAATACTCATCATAGCGCCGGAAGGCGAAAACGTAGACGATTACGAAAGCCCGCTGGTTTCAATCGTCTTTAAAAAACCGTGCGATCTAAACCACCGCAACGTTTTGGGAACGCTTATGTCTCTGGGAGTCGAGCGGGATACGGTCGGGGATATCGCTATTTGGAAGGAAACGGTCCAGGTCGTTATCCTCGAACGTTTAGCCGAGTTTTTTATAAACAATTTCAATTTCATCAACGGCATAAGAATCTACCCGGTCGAGCACGGCTACGAATCTATCATCCCGTTTGTTCCGGAATTCGACGAAGAATCCGTAACCGCCGCTTCCAACCGGATCGATGCCGTGGCGGCCGGGATTTTTAAGACGAGTCGAAAAAAAGTACTGGATCTGATCCACCAGGAGCGCCTTTCCGTCAACCACCTCGGGGTCGCGAAAGTGACCGCCCCAGTAAGTGAAGGTGATATTTTAGTGCTTCGGGGTAAAGGAAAGGTAAAGATCAAAGATTTTGGCGGTAAGACGAAAAAAGGCCGCATCCGGGTAAATTTTTTGAGGTATAAATGAGCGAAAAAATCGAAAAGGTCATAACGGACGAGGAAGCGGGAAAGCGCCTAGACGTCGTCTGCACCCAGATCTACCCGGATTTTACCCGCAGTTATTTCAGTAAACTCATCGGTGAAGAAAAAGTTTTAATAAATGGCAACAAAAGCAAGGCTTCAAAAAAGCTAAAAGAAGGGGAACGCTTAACGATCACCTTAGAAGAGCCCAAGGCCATTGAAGCTATCCCCCAGCCGATTGAACTGGACATACTTTACGAAGACGGCGATCTCATCGTCGTCAATAAGCCCCAGGGGATGGTCGTCCATCCGGCCCCGGGAGCTCCCGACCACACACTCGTCAACGCCCTTTTATACCATACAAAAGACCTCTCCGGGATCAACGGTAAACTGCGTCCCGGGATCGTACACCGCATCGATAAGGATACGGCCGGGATCTTGGTCGTAGCCAAGAATAACAAAGCCCACCAGGGCCTGTCCGAGCAGTTGAAAGACCACTCCATGATGAGAGAATACGTGGCTTTGGTAAAAGGAAACGTCCCTCAGCAAAAGGGCACGATCGATATG